>JAFVEX010000070.1 GCA_017475785.1 Eubacterium sp.
AATATGACCTTGTAAACTGGATTTTCTACATGGACTTTATCACCATGATCACAAAGACCTCCCACTCAGAAGGGTGGGCGCTCCTGGTGCATGTGATGGAGCTGTTTTACAATGATCAGGCATTTTACAAGGCCGCGTTCCAGATCGAAGGGCAGAACTCTTTCCGTGAGTACTTTTCTGAATCAATGGTGCCGATTATCTCGTTTTTTCTGAATGACGTGACGGATGACGCGGGAGACGACGAGCTGTTTATTAACATGTTCGGAGAGGCATATATTTCGATTATTGAGCACTGGCTGAACAAGGGCTGCAGGCAGACACCCGATGAGCTGGTCGGGCGTCTGCGCGTAATGCTGCGCGCGATGGCGCGGAAAATGATGGAGTCAGACAGCTTTTAATTAAAAGGAATTAATGAGAGATAATTGTCTATTCTGCCGGAAGCGCGAAGGAGAGCATCTGCTGCAGAGACAGTGTATGGCGGTATTCTACGACGGCGTCGTCCTTCGTGAGAATATCCCCGTTTTCGAGCAGCTCAAAATAGCAGGCGTTGTCTGAAACAATTTTTTTGATTTCTGTGACGTCACAGGAGAGCTCAAAGGGAATAAACGGATAAAGTGGCTGCGTGCGCAGCTTTCTGACGCACTGTCCCATGCGGAGCTTCGTCTCCTGGCTGCACGTTTCATCGGGAACCAGAAAGGCGATGGCGGCGTTATGCTGGTTCAGCGATTCCATCCGCTTCCCGGAGATCCATTCTCCGGCGTTTTCATCTGTGTAGGTTCCGTAGATTCCGGCAAGAAGCTTCTGCCCCTGCATGCGCGGGAGATTCTCCTCTGTGGTCTCCATATCCGCGCCGAACAGGAACAGCGTGTTGGTGCAGCTGCGCATCTGCCTCAGCTGCGCGTCGTCGAGCTTTCCGTCAGGCAGAAAGCAGATGAAAGCGGAATCGGTATTTTCTGCAAAGATATGCAGCAGATCTGTCGTTTTCGTCCCGGTGCTCTCCAGTAAGATGATAAACGTGTAGATTCCCAGCTGATTTCCCTGCTCGACGAAGTGATGAATATCAGCCGCGTTGATACTGTTCTGGTGCGCCGGATTCAGGTGAAGCACGAGACACCAGGGAATCTGAAAATCGTTCTCGGCCTCTTCTTTCCGGATGATTTTTCCGCCGAAGGTGAGAGAGTTGTAGCCGAGGTTGATAAAAAAGTTCTTCAGGCCTTTCCGGTCGGCTGAGCGGAGCAGGCGGCCGATGGCTGTATAGTAAGGGCTGTCATCGTTGCGCAGAAGATCCTGCATGATCTCGTAGACGTCGTCCAGAAAGCCGGAATTCGTGCTGAAATGCCGGCCCATGTCGGCGAGCTTGCGGATGCTCCGCTGCGGATCCTCTGCGACCTCCCGCAGGCTGCGGTCGACAGTGGCGTCGATGATGGCACGTGTAATGTTATTTGGTCTCATGGGTAATACCTCCTGTTGTTTTATTATAAAAAATACATGGGAGAAAATGGAACGGACATCTTTACCGGATTGTCCAAATTGAATACGCAAAAAAACAGGAGTTGGGTTTTATGGAACAGCATGGACACAGAGCAGCCAATCCGCTGGGCACAGTGCCGGTCGCGCAGCTGCTGAATAATTTCGCAATTCCCAGCATTATCGCGATGCTGGTCAGCTCGCTGTACAATATTGTCGATCAGTTTTTCATCGGAAGAAGCGTCGGTGAGCTCGGCAACGCCGCGACGAACATCACGTTTCCTCTGACGATATCGTGTATCTCGATCGCGCTGCTCTGCGGAATCGGAGGCGCGGCGGCCTTTAATCTCTCGATGGGCGCCGGGGACACAGAGCGCGCCGGATATTATGTCGGGAACGCGGCGAGTATTATGATGACAGGCGGCGTCCTGCTGGCGGCGGTGACACTTCTGTTTACAACGCCCCTGCTTCGCTTTTTTGGATCGCCGGAGGAAGTGCTGCCATATGCGCTGACGTATTCCCGCGTCTGCGCGTTTGGATTTCCCTTTCTGATTCTCTCCAGCGGAGGCGCGCATCTGGTGCGGGCTGACGGGAGTCCGCGCTACACGATGATGGTCAATCTGACCGGCGCGGTGATCAACACGATTCTGGACGCGGCATTCGTCTTCGGATTCCACTGGGGAATGTTTGGCGCCGCGCTCGCGACCATTATCGGACAGATTGTCGCGGCAGGGCTTGTCATCCGGTATCTGATGCATTACAAAACCATTCCGCTCACAAAGGCGCATTTTATGCTGCGGGGAGTTTACGCGAGGAGGCTTGCGTCACTCGGTACAGCACCGTGTATCACGCAGCTTTCCCTGATGGTGTTCCAGATCGTCATGAATAAGAGCCTGAAATACTACGGGTCGCTCTCGGAGTACGGGGAGTCCATACCGATTGCCTGCGTGGGGATTATTTCCAAGGTGTCACAGGTTGCCTTCTCGTTCGTTATCGGGATATCCCAGGGTATGCAGCCGATCGTCAGCTTCAATTACGGCGCCAGGAAGTATGACCGCGTGAGGCAGACGTATCTGCGCGCGCTTCGTAACAGCGCGTTTATCACAGTGACGGCCTTTATTCTGTTCCAGATATTTCCGCGTCAGATCATCTCCATATTCGGAAGAGGCTCAGATCTGTATTACAAGTTTGGCGTGAGATATTTCAGGGTGTTCTTGTTCTTTATTTTCCTTTGTTTTCTGCAGCCGATGACTTCCAACTTTTTCACAGCCATCGGCAAGCCAAAGAAAGGAATCTTTCTCTCGCTGACAAGGCAGATCATTTTTCTGGTGCCGCTGGTTCTGATTCTTCCTCTGTTTATGGGCATCGACGGAATCATGTACGCGGGGCCGGTCGCGGACTTGATGGCTGCGGTTTCGGCGTTTCTTATGGTGCGTGCGGAATTTCGGAAGCCTGAGTTCACGCGGCTGCAGTAAACGCGCGTCAGACCCGGTGCTGATCCCCGGCTTCTCTGAGATCAGAGAATTTCCGGTTCCTTTGAGGTCTGAGAATCGGAACTGAGCGCCGGCCGGACAATCATCTGCAGAGAATTTCCGGTTCCTCTGAGGTCTGAGAATCCCCGGATCGGGGAATCTTGCAATGTACGCTTCTTTGCGTTATAATATCGTGGTATGTAAATTTATCAATGAATTCGGAAGACAGGAGACAAGTACATGTCCAGGTTTTTGAAAGTGGTAGTCCGTATTCTGCTGATCCTGATGATTCTTGCAGGCGCCGCGCTTCTGGTGCCGCCATTTGCCGGGATTGATACGGTCGTTGTAGAAAATGAGTCAAACAGCAATCAAGTGCGGGGTACGGTCATCTACGCAAAGTCTGTCGATCCGTCGCAGCTTCAGGCTGGCGACCGGCTGCTCCGCGTGACGGAGGACAGGGCGGTCAACACATACCTGATCCGCAGCTATGACGGCAGCTCCCGCACGATCACTGCGGTGAAGTCCGAGGGCGCCGCAGAAGAAGAACTGCACGCGACCGGCACGGTGCGCCGGATTCTTCTGTCGGTTCCGTATCTTGGATTTTTGTCGATTGCGACACAGTCCCTGACCGGGCTGATGATTCTGGGCGGAGCCATCCTGATTCTGATCATTCTGTTTGTAATCGCGGAGCTTCTGAGCAGTACGGACGATGAAGACGACGAGGATGATGAGGAGGATGAGGACAGAACACCGGATTCCGAGTATTTCTCCACACTCCACAGCAAGAAGAAGGAACCCCTTGACACCGGACGGAAAGCGTATGAAATTGCGGCGGAAGAGGCAGAGCCGCAGGCGGATGAGTTCCCTGTAGAAGGCGAAGGCGAGGAGTTTATCAAGAACCTCAAGGGCGCGATCAGTGGAAATGAACTCAGTGGCACGGGTGAGATCAATGCGTATTCCGAGCGTGAGGAAGCCGAAGCTGCAGAGTCCGAGGAGATGACGGTTACTTCTGAGCCGGGATTTGAGACGCCGGAGGAGCCCAAGGCAGTGCCGGATGAAGAGGATCCTGTCCCGACAGACGGCCTTCCGGACGTGCAGGCGGCGCTTGAGGCGGCGCTCGAGGGAAGGCAGATCAGCTACAGCAACAACGTGCAGCACCCCGGTGTGGTAGAGCGGGAGATGCAGAAGCCAAAGAGTGGTGAGATCGAGCTGGCGATCCCGATCCGCAGCGCGGAGGAATTCCTTGAGCAGGCGGCGGCAAACGGAGACGCGCCGAACGTCCGCGAAGATCAGCTTACGGGCGTGAAATTCGTGGATTACACAGATTGCCTCTGATTAAGAAATGATTTGATTAGGATGTTTGAATGATGAAAAGAAGCGGCTGCGTGGTGCAGCCGCTTCTTTCTGTGAGGCTGTAACATCAGCGGAACCGTTCGCACTTGATTCTTTGGTGACAGCCTCATATCTGGAATCACGAATTCATCTCTCTCGCGGCAGGCTTTTGGCCTTTGCGAAGCAGCCTGCGCCGCAGCCGGCGGAGCTGTCTGGAGAGGAAATTGATCAGTCTGGTCAGGTACCGGAAGACCGGCTCCGTAATGATCGAGAAGACCAGGAACAGCATGACGCAGCGCATGGACATTCCGGTGATGCCGAACAGATCCCGCAGGAAGAACATGCTGAAGAGCAGGGCGATGACGCAGCCGATCCAGATCGCCCATTTATATTTGTCCATGGGCTTACTGATCTGGTACAGGATCATAAAGCCTACAATTCCCAGAAGGATCGTCGAGGCGGTTGAGATATCGATCGAGCTGACATCAAATATTTCTCCGAAAATGACCAGTGAGCCTACGACAAATGCGTCTGTCAGGCCGGCGGGCAGTGCTTTCAGCAGAATGTTGCTGATGAAATGTCCGCGGATCAGGCTGCGGTTCGGTACCTGCGACAGGAAAAACGCAGGAATGCCGATGGTAAACATGCTGATCATCGAGATCTGCGACGGTCTGATCGGATAGCTGAGGCCGATGGTGATGGAGAGCAGAGCGATCAGCAGCGAGAAAATATTCTTGACCAGAAACAGACTGCCGGAGCGCTCCATGTTGTTGACGACCTGGCGGCCCTCCATAACCACCTCCGGCATTCGCGCGAAATCTGATTCCAGAAGGACCAGCTGGGAGGCCTGCGCAGCCGCGTCGCTGCCGGAGGCCATCGCGACAGAGCAGTCGGCGTCCTTCAGAGCAAGGACGTCGTTGACGCCGTCACCTGTCATGGCGACCGTGCGGCCTGCCTTTTTCAGGCAGCGCACAAACTGCCGCTTCTGATTTGGCGTGACACGGCCGAAAACCGTAAAATTCTGAATGGCTTCGCTGATTTCTTCTTCTGTCTTCAGGATCGAGGCGTCGATATACTGGTCGGCGTGGCGGATGCCTGCCTGCTTCGCGACTTCTGAGACGGTGATGGGGTTGTCGCCGGAAATCACCTTGATTTCCACACCCTGGTCCGCGAAGAAGCGGAAAGTCTTTGGCGCGTCCTTCCGGATCGGATTGGAGAGCAGCACCAGACACAGAGGGGTGACAGAGGAAGTGAGCGCCTGGCCGTCTGCCGCTCCGTGATACTGGCAGAAAACGAGAACACGGAATCCCCTGCTGCTGTTTTCTTCAATTGTCTCCCGGCAGGATTCGTACTGCTCCCGCAGGACAAATTCCGGCGCGCCCAGTACGAATGTACCCGTCGGGAAGGTCACACTGCTGTATTTGTAGGCAGATGAGAAGGCCGTCGTCTGCAGCGGTGACAGTCCGCCAGGTGTCTTAAAATAGGCCTGCAGCGCCGCCATGGTGATGTTGTCCTGTGACTGCGCAGCCGCGAAGTCGCTGAGCATCTCCTCCAGCGGATCCATGCGGCGGTCGTCATAAGAAGGAAGCGGCACGAAGCCTGTCACCTTCATCTCGTTTTCGGTAATGGTTCCTGTCTTGTCGACACAGAGCACATCGACCCGCGCGAGTGTCTCGATGCACTTCATGTCATGTACCAGGACCTTTTTTACGGCAAGCTTGACTGCGCTCACGGCCAGTGTCACGCTGGCAAGCAGGAACAGACCTTCCGGAATCATGCCGATGACTGCGGCAACCATGGACGTGATGCTGTCCTTGAGAGCGGCGGCCTGAAGGTAGTACTGCTGGTAGAAGAGAATTGCCCCGATCGGAATGATCAGGATTCCCAGAACGAGCAGCAGGTGGTTCAGGGAGCGGACCATCTCGGACTGCTCGCCCTCCTTGGTGGCTTTTGCCTGAATAGTCAGTTTGGAAATATAGGAATCAGGTCCGACATGCTCCAGCTGACTGTAGCAGCTGCCGGACACAATGAAGCTTCCGGACATCAGATGATCGCCAGGCCGTTTGATAATTTCATCGGATTCACCTGTCAGGAGCGATTCGTTGACAGTCACCTCGCCCTCGACAACCACAGCGTCTGCGCAGATCTGGTTTCCGGCGCCAAACATAACGATGTCATCCAGAACAAGGTGCTCCGCGGGAACCTGCCTCACCCGCCCCTCGCGGACAACCTTTGCTTTTGGCGCGTTCAGGACGGACAGATCTTCCAGCGTCTTTTTTGCGCGCAGCTCCTGTATAATACCGATCAGCGTATTTGCGATAATGACCGGCAGAAAGGTCAGATCCCGGAAAGAGCCGACCAGGATCAGCAAAATTGTCAAAAACAGGAAAATCAGGTTGAAGTACGTCAGGACGTTCCCGCGGATGATCTCGGCGGTCGTCTTGGACGGCGGCTCTACGGAGTAGTTGTCCCAGCCATTGAGCCGGTATTCCTGCACCTGCTCCTTTGTGAGCCCCTGATGAATGTCAGGGTTATAACGCGTCATCTCGCGCCGTACGGTTTGTTCTTTTTCGGAGTTGCTGCCCCTCATGAATCATACTCCTCGTATAATGGTTTACATATTTATACAATTGCAAAATCTGAGCTTCATGTCTGTGAGCTTTGCAATTACCTGTAAGGTTTTCGCACAGGCAAATGGCAGGCTGATGAGATGGGTTACACTAATCTGCGAGCAGTGTCAGATCTCCAAGCTCCGGGACTGCCATCAGCGAGTAATTTGTGTAGTAGACGACAAAACCGGGTTTTGCGCCTCCTGGCTTGCGGAGGTTTTTCCGCTGCGTATAGTCGATCTCAACCTTGGGCGCCTGCCTGCCCTTTGAGTACCATGCGGCGAGCCGCCCGGCGTCCTCAAAGACAGAGTCCGGGAGTTCCCCGCCTTTTCCCTTTACGACGACATGGGATCCCGGCATATTTTTGGCGTGGAACCACCAGTCATTGCCGGAAGCCAGGGTAAAGGAGACCTCCTCGTTCTGATAATTGTTTTTCCCGACATAGATGTCATAGCCGTCTTTTGTGCGGTAGTGAAGCGGCGGCGAGACGATCGATTTCTTCTTCTTGCCGGAGGTGTGCTTTTGCCGGACATATCCGGTTGCCTCCAGTTCTTCCCGGATCTGCTGAAGATCCGCCTCTGTCTGGGCAAGATCCAGAGAGGTGCGGACACTTTCCAGATGCGCCACATCTTCCGCGGTTTTTGTGAGCCGGTCCGTGAGATCCTCGGCCGTGCGCTTCAGCTTTGCGTACCGCGCAAAATAGTGCTGCGCGTTTTCGCTCGCGTTCATCGTCGGATCCAGCGGGATCACGGTCATTTCGCCTGTATAATAGTTCAGCGCCTCCAGGGAGCGGTCCCCCTCGCTGGCGGAATATCCGTAGGTGTTCAGCAGTTCCCCGTACAGCCGGTACTGGTCCCTTTTTTCCGTGTCACGCAGCTGCTTCTCCTGCAGGTGCATCTTTTTGACAGAGCGCTCCAGAAGCGTCGAGACGATTTTGCGAAGATCTGTCGATTTCTGCCGGATACGCGTCTGCTTTTCTTTTTGTGCGTAGTATGTAGTCAGAAGCGCAGAAGGAGAGGAGAAAGAAACTGCCTCATCCCCGGCGCGGCTCTGCAGAGGAAACGGGGCGAAGGCCTCGGGGATACTCCGGCGGTAATAGATGACCGGGGAAAACTGTTCCGCCGCGACATCGTCGAGCATCCGCCGCAGCGTATGCGCCAGATGAAGGCGTGCCGCGGCGCTCAGCTCATCCGCCGGCTGGCGCCCGTCGACCGACGCGCGCACGCATGCCTCCTCGGTAGACTGCGGTGAAAAGCCGGTCAGCGAATTATAGATCGCTTTGGCGGCAGGCATGGAGCTTCCGGAGAGCACTGTCTCCATCGCTTCAGGGGAAGCAGTCAGAGGATCAAGCTTTTCCTGCGTCTGTGGAATGAACCAGGTTCTTCCGGGCAGAACCTCCCGCACACTGCTGACATGGAACGGCACGCGGCGGATTGCGTCGATGATGGTATTTTCTTCATCTGTGAAGATGATATTGCTGTATTTGCCCATCAACTCCACACGCAGGAACCGTCTGGCCAGGTCTCCGAGCTCGTTCCTGTGTTCGATCTCGAAAGAGAGGATGCGCTCCAGCCCTGGCTGAGAGATCGAGAGAATCCTGCCGCCGCCGATATGCTTTCGCAGCAGCATGCAGAAATTTGGCGCAGTGGCCGGCGCGGGCTGGTTTTCCTCAGTCAGATACACAAGCGGCAGAGACGGGCTCGCGGAGACCGCCAGCCGGTATGTGTTCCCCTGGTTTTTGACCGTCAGCAGAAGCGCGTCTGCTTCCGGCTGTATGATTTTTGCAAGTCTGCCGCCCGTCAGCGTCCTGTCCAGTTCGGCGCGCAGCGCGGCAGCCATAATTCCGTCAAATGCCATACGAATCTCCGGTATGATCACGTTTCACTTGTCTGATTTCAGCATATAATTATAGCATGGAAAAATAATTTGACTAGGGTTTTTCTATGAATTATAATGAAAATACTGTGTACGGATTGGAGAGTTTTTATGATAAACAGTATGACAGGATTCGGCCGCGCGGAACTCGTGAACAGCGACCGGAAAATCGTGGTTGAGATGAAATCAGTCAATCACCGTTATCTTGATTATAACATCAAGATGCCCCGCCGCTTCAACAAGATGGATCCTTTTATTCGCTCCGTTCTGAAGGATTACATGAAACGCGGCAAGGTGGATGTATTTCTGAGTTATGAAGAATACGCAAACGCTTCGGCAGAGCTGAAATATAACAGCAATCTTGCCTCCCAGTATGTGGAGCGGGCAGGGCAGATCGCAGAGGAATTTGGCCTTGCGAATGATCTGACCGTGACCCGGCTGATGCACTTTCAGGACATTCTGCATACCGAGGACGCGGCGGCAGACGAGGAAGTTCTGAAGGAACAGATGGAACAGGTTCTTCGCGCGGCGGGCGAGCAGTTTCAGAGTGCCCGCGCCAGAGAGGGGCAGGCGCTGCTGGAGAATCTGCTCGAAAAACTCTCCAGAATGGAGGAACTGGTCGCGGCCGTTGTCGAGCGGGAGCCGATGATCCAGAAGGAATACCGCCGGAAGCTGGAGGAAAAGACCGCGGAGCTCCTGGGCGACGCGGGAATCGACGAGAGCCGGATCGCGGCTGAAGTCGTGATTTTCGCGGATAAAATCTGTACGGATGAGGAGACTGTCCGTCTGAAGAGCCATATCGCTAATATGCGGAAGGAGCTGAAAAGCGGCGGATCGGTCGGCCGCAAGCTGGATTTTCTCGCCCAGGAGATGAACCGCGAGGCGAATACCATTTTGTCCAAGGCGAATGATATTCAGACTTCCGAATATGCAATCGAACTGAAAACAGAGATCGAGAAGATCCGGGAGCAGATTCAGAACATTGAGTAATCTATGAGAAAACAGGAGGCGCTGAGGTATCCGGCATGTCTGTTCTTGTCAATATTGGATTCGGAAACACGGTCAATAATGATAAAGTACTCGCTGTAGTCGGGCCTGAGGCGGCTCCGGTCAGGCGGATGATCGCCGCGGCGCGGGAGTCCGGAACCGTGATAGACGCCACGCAGGGGCGCAAGACGAAGGCAGTCATTGTGCTGGAGGACGGCAGGCTTTTGCTTTCCGCGCTTCAGCCGGAGACGATTATGCGCAGGTTTAATGCCGGCGCGGCAGCGGCAATCGGTCAGGAGGAGGAGACAGTCGAATGAATCAAAGAGGTGTGCTGACCATTGTATCCGGATTTGCCGGTTCGGGAAAGGGTACCCTTATGAAACGGCTTCTGGAACTGCACGACAACTATGCGCTCTCGATATCGGCGACCACCAGGAGTCCGCGGGCGGGAGAGACAGAAGGAAAAGAGTATTTCTTCAAGACGAAAGAGGAATTTGAAGAAATGATTCAGGAGCAGGCGTTTCTGGAGTACGCGTGTTACGTCGGAAATTACTACGGGACGCCGAAGTTCTACGTGGAGGAGCAGCTGCAGGCGGGCAGGGATGTCATCCTTGAAATTGAGATTCAGGGCGCGCTCGCGGTCAAGAAAATGATGCCGGAGACGGTGCTGGTGTTCGTCACGCCGCCGACGGCCGAGGAACTGGAGAAGCGTCTGAAAGGGCGCGGGACAGAGACGGAGGAGGTCATCAGGTCCCGTATCCGCAGGGCAGTAGAGGAGTCAGAGGAGATGCTCTCCTACGATTATCTGCTCGTCAATGATGATATAGAGGAAACAACAGAGCGCCTGCACGCGATTATTCAGAGCGCGCACAGTGAGGCCGCGCGGCACGCGGCATTCGCCAAAGAGATACAGGCGCAGCTGAAGGCACTTACAGACAGCTGCCCGGCATAACAGGCCGTGATTAAAATTGCGGCATCAGGGCAGCCCATTCAGAAAGAATGAAACAGGAGGAAACGCATTATGATGATACATCCTTCTTATAAGGAAATGATCAGTAAAATCAATGAAGGACAGGATATGGACGAGGCGCCCCTCGTTACCAGCAGATATTCGATTGTGATCGCCGCTGCGCGGCGCGCGCGTCAGCTCATCGCGGGGGATGAGCCGATGGTATTTAACCGCGACAACGAAAAGGCACTCTCTACAGCGATCAAAGAGCTGTATGAGGATCAGGTACATATTCTTCCGAAGGACGCCAAAGACGAGGAAGCATCTGCCCAGGAAGAATTATCAGCGGACGAACTGCCGGAAGAAGCAGACCCGGAGGAGGCATCCGGCGGGGATCTGTACGCGGAGGAGCCTTCGGGGGATGAGGCAGAGAACGCGGATGATACAGAAACAGATACGGCCGTCGAGGAAGAGACAGAGGCATGATCAGGTTATATGTTGCGTCGCTTGGCTGTGACAAGAACCTGGTTGACACCGAGCATATGCTCGGAAGCCTGGATCCTGTCCGCTATCAGCTGACGAACGATGAGAAGGCAGCAGATGTGATTGTGATCAACACCTGCTGCTTTATTGATGAGGCAAAAGAAGAAAGCATCGACACGATCCTGGAGCTCGCGCGGAATAAGGAAGAAGGCGCCTGCAGAGCGCTGATCGTCGCCGGATGCATGGCGGAGCGGTACCGTGAAGATGTCCTGTCAGAGCTTCCGGAGGTAGACGCGATACTCGGAACCGGGAGCTTTCAGAGGCTGGAAGAAGCGGTCGCTGGTGCGCTGGAAGGCAGACGGGGCATCTTTCTGGATACCCCGGAAAGCGCAGGGGCCGGTGAAGGGAAAGATGCCATCCGTTCTGATTCAGCTTCCCGGCCGGGTACCGCCCCCGAGAAGATGTTTGAAGACGCCGCGGAAAAAACCGCAAAACAGAGACGGCAGCGGCGGGTCATTACGACGGGTGGATATTACGAGTACCTGAAGATTGCGGAGGGCTGCAGCAAGCACTGCACATACTGTGTGATTCCGCAGCTTCGGGGAGCGTACCGCAGTGTTCCGATGGGGCAGCTTCTCCAGGAGGCAGAAGAACTCGCAGACGCCGGCGTAAAGGAGCTGATCCTGATCGCTGAGGAGACGACCTGCTATGGGCTGGATCTGTATGGAGAGAAAAAGCTGCATGAACTTCTGCGGCTGCTCTGCGGGATCGAAGGGTTCCGCTGGATCCGGGTTCTTTACTGTTACCCGGAGGAAATCTACCCGGAGATGACAGAGGTGATTCGGCAGGAGCCGAAAATTCTGCCGTATCTGGATCTCCCGATCCAGCACGCGGATGATGAGATTCTGCGCCGGATGGGTCGGCGCGCAACGCAGGAAGGGCTTCGGGAGACCATCGCGGCGCTTCGGCGTGAAATGCCGGACATTGCGCTTCGGACGACGCTGATCACCGGATTTCCGGGAGAGACAGAGGAGCAGCACCAGACGCTGCTGCGTTTTATTCAGGATATGCGCTTTGACAGGCTCGGCGTATTTACGTACTCGCAGGAAGAAGGAACGCCTGCCGCAGCCATGCAGGACCAGGTTCCGGAGGAGGTCAAACAGCGCAGAAAAGAGCAGCTGCTCGCCGCGCAGCAGGAGATTTCGCTGGAAAACGGCAGGAGAAGGATCGGCTCTGAGCTGGAAGTGCAGGTTGACGGTTATCTGGCGTCGGAAGAGGTCTACGTCTGCCGCACTTACGCGGACGCGCCGGACGTCGACGGTCTGTTTTTCATGAAGTCAGACGAGACGCTGGATTCGGGAATGTTTGTCAAGGCGCGTGTGACAGGCGCCATGGAGTATGATCTGATCGGTGAGAAACTGGAGGAACCGGAATGAATCTGCCAAATAAACTGACGCTTCTGCGTATGGGAATGATCCCGCTGTTCGTGATTTTTATGATGGTGCCGTTTGCGGCAGGGCGGTATATCGCGCTGGCAATATTTATCGCGGCAAGTCTGACAGACACGGCTGACGGCTACATCGCGAGAAAATATCATCTGGTTACGGATTTTGGAAAATTTATGGATCCGCTCGCCGATAAGCTGCTCGTCAGCTCTGCCATGATCTGCCTGGTCCACACCGGGGAGATTCCGTTCTGGGTGGTCATTATTATCATTGCCCGGGAATTCATTATCAGCGGATTCCGCCTGGTCGCGGCAGACAACGGGATTGTGATCGCCGCCAGCATGTGGGGAAAGGTCAAGACCGTATGCCAGATGGTAATGGTAATCGTGATCCTGCTGAACATCCCATCCTGGCATATTCTGGAGCTGATACTGATCTACGCGTCACTGGTTCTGACAATTGTGTCGCTCGCGGATTATATGCGGAAGAACTGGCATGTCCTCGGAACAGAGCGCTGAGTCTGCGCGCGGAATGTGTCTGTAGAAGCGCATGGTAATCAGACGGCGGAGAAGGTGATCAGATATTCATTTAAATAAAGAAGAAAGACTTGTTGAGATTCTCCGGGAACGCAGATTCACCATCACGACAGCGGAATCGCTGACGGGCGGCATGATAGCCTCCACACTGGTGGATGTCCCGGGCGCGTCAGATGTTCTGCGTGAGGCATATGTCACTTACTGTGACGAGGCAAAGCAGAAGCTCGTGGGTGTCAGACCGGAAACACTTGCGGAACACACAGCCGTCAGCATGGAGACGGCGCGGGAGATGGCGGAAGGCAGCCTCGCGGCAGCGGGAGCAGATCTTGCGCTGTCGGCCACGGGGCTGGCAGGACCGGACGGCGGAACCGCAAAGAGGCCTGTCGGGCTGGTTTATATCGGATGCTGCCTGCAGGGAAAGACTGCAGTGGAAGAGCTGCGTCTCACAGGGAACAGATCCGAGATCCGGAGGCAGACGACAGAGCGGGCACTGGCGCTGGCGCTCAAATGTCTGGAACAGGAAAGCTGACAGAGAAACATCAAAATATACAGAAGAAGGGAGTCAGAATGTTTAAGACAAATCCATACTACCAGAATTTGCAGGGAAGTTATCTTTTTTCGACTATCGCGAAAAAAGTGGCGGCATATGGCGAGGCGCACCCGGAGCGCGCGGGACAGATCATCCGTCTGGGCATTGGCGACGTCACGCAGCCAATTGCTCCGTCCATCATAAAAGCCATGCATGAGGCAGTCGACGAGATGGCGGATGCCGCGACATTCCAGGGCTACGCGCCGGATCTCGGATATGAATTCCTGCGCACCGCCATTGCGGAAGAATACCAGGCGCGCGGCTGCGCAGTTTCCGCTGACGAAGTGTTCGTCTCAGACGGCGCAAAATGCGACTCAGGCAATATCCAGGAGATATTCAGCGCCGACGCGAAAATTGCTGTCTGCGATCCGGTGTATCCGGTCTATGTAGACTCAAACGTCATGGCCGGCCGCTCCGGGAAGTGGAACGCGGAACGTCAGTGTTACGAAAATTTCATCTATATGCCATGCACGGCTGAAAATGGGTTTGCGCCGGATATCCCGGCAGAGACGCCTGATGTCATCTATCTTTGCTTCCCGAATAACCCCACCGGCGCGACTGTCAGCAAGGCACAGCTGCAGGAGTGGGTTGATTACGCAAATCGTGTGGGCGCGGTGATTCTGTACGACGCTGCGTATGAGGCGTATATTTCCGAGCCAGATGTGCCGCACTCGATTTATGAGTGCGAAGGCGCGCGGACCTGTGCCATTGAAATCCGCAGTTTCTCCAAAAATGCCGGGTTTACCGGTGTGCGTCTTGGCTTCACCGTCATCCCGAAAGAACTAAAGGGCGCCGGCGGCATCTCGCCTCACAGCCTGTGGGCGCGCCGTCACGGCACCAAATACAACGGGGCGCCGTATATTGTCCAAAAGGCAGGACTTGCGGTTTATTCACCGGCAGGGCAGAAGGAAATCAAAGAACAGGTCGCCTATTATATGAACAATGCCAGGATTATCTACGAAGGGCTGAAGAAGGCCGGTTACACCGTATCGGGCGGCGTCAACGCGCCGTATATCTGGCTGAAGACACCGGACGGGATGACCTCATGGGACTTCTTCGACGACCTTCTTGAGCGTCTGAATATCGTCGGAACGCCCGGTTCCGGCTTCGGTCCACACGGAGAAGGGTATTTCCGTCTGACAGCATTCGGCTCCTGTGATAAAACGAAGGAAGCAATTGAGCGGATTGCCGCAGACGCAGTCTGACATTACATCTTTATATATGGATAAGACAGGATTAAACCGGAGGAGATGATCTGATATGCAGAAGATAGAGATGATTACGCCGCTGGTCGAGATGGACGGCGACGAGATGACCCGTATTATCTGGCAGCTGCTCAAGGACGAGCTGATTCTGCCGTTTGTAAACTTAAAAACGGTTTATTTTGATCTCGGGCTGAAACACCGCGATGAGACGTCTGACCAGGTGACAGTTGAGGCCGCAAATGCCGCGAAGGAGTACGGCGTTGCAGTGAAGTGCGCGACAATCACCCCGAACGCGGCGCGTGTTGAGGAGTACAATCTGCACGAGATGTGGAAAAGTCCGAACGGGACGATCCGCGCGATCCTTGACGGGACAGTTTTCCGGACGCCCATCACGGTAAAGGGAATCGAGCCGACAGTCAGCTGCTGGAAAAAGCCGATCACCATCGCGCGTCATGCCTACGGCGATGTTTACAGAAATGTAGAGATGCTGATCGACCGGCCAGGCAAAGTCGTCATGACCTTTATACCAGAAGACGGCTCAGAGGGACAGAGCGTCACCGTACAC
The DNA here is from genome assembly GCA_017475785.1 of Eubacterium sp. Next base: position 15,515 of record JAFVEX010000070.1, read on the forward strand.
AATTTTTCGGCGCCGGGAATTGTCCAGGGTCAGCACAATCTGGATGATTCCATCAGAAGCTTTGCGAAAAGCTGCTTCTCATACGCGCTCTCAGAAGGGAAAGATCTCTGGTTCGCGTCAAAGGACACGATTTCAAAACAATATGATCACCGGTTCAAAGATATTTTCCAGGATGTTTTCGAAGCGGAATACAGACAGGCATTTGAGGAAAAAGGAATTACGTATTTCTACACGCTGATTGATGATGCTGTCGCGCGTGTCATGAAGTCCGAGGGCGGATTTATCTGGGCGTGCAAGAATTACGACGGCGACGTCATGAGTGATATGATCTCATCCGCGTGCGGTTCCCTGGCCATGATGACATCCGTGCTCGTCTCCCCGCAGGGGTATTATGAATATGAAGCGGCACACGGAACCGTCCAGCGTCATTATTATAATCACCTGAAAGGAGAGGAGACCTCCACCAATTCCGTTGCTACAATATTCGCGTGGAGCGGCGCTCTGCGAAAACGCGGTGAGATGGACAGCCTTCCGGAGCTGATGCGCTTTGCTGACAAGCTGGAGCAGGCAACCATCGAGACAATTGAGTCTGGTAAGATGACGAAGGATCTGATCCGCATCACGACGCTTCCGGAGCCGGAGACACTCAGCACTGACGCGTTTATCCGCGCCGTGCGGACACGCCTGGAAGAAGTTCTCTGAATTGAAGGTATTACAGGGTATGACAGGGGACGTTTCTCACTATGACAGGGAACAGTTCTCTGTCATCTCTCTGTCACCCTGTGCCTGCTTCTAACAAAGCGTGACAGAGAACCGTCCCCGGCATCACCCATCACCGGGCAAACCACAATTATAAAAGCAGAAAAAAACACTTGCAATATCGGCCGGATTCCCGTATAATGAATTCCTGTGGCAATGATAGCGTTGAAGCGAGAGGTTGCTGCCGACATATATTTGCCGTATGGAGGCAGGTTTTTCCGTGGAGCGAATGCCTTGTTCACGAAACTGGCGACAAGTCACTGTACAACTGCAAATGGTCCGTCAAAGGCGGAAACAACGTGTAGTGTTTAGGACACACACGGAGAAGTGTACAGTCACCACTTGTCGTACTTCAAACAAAAGTGCGAAAAGGAGGCGACTTTTTTTATGGCAAATCAGGTAATGAGAATCACATTGAAGGCGTATGATCACCAGCTCGTCGATTCATCTGCGGCAAAGATCGTCGAGACAGTCAAGAAGACGGGATCAGCGGTCAGCGGACCGGTTCCGCTTCCGACCAAGAAGGAAATCGTAACGATTCTGCGCGCGGTTCACAAGTACAAAGACTCCCGCGAGCAGTTCGAGCAGCGCACCCACAAGCGTCTGATCGACATCATCACGCCCACCCAGAAAACGGTTGACGCGCTTTCCAGACGGGAAATGCCGGCCGGCGTCTACATCGACATGAAGATGAAGTAACTGAGTTCAGAAATAATCTGTTCTCTAGAATGAGTGCCGCAAGGTGCTCCGCTGTAGAAAAACAGGAGGAAATCTACAAATGAAAAAAGCAATCATGGCAAAGAAAATCGGAATGACCCAGATTTTTGACGAGAGCGGTCTTCTGACGCCGGTAACTGTCCTGCAGGCAGGCCCGTGTGTTGTCACACAGGTCAAAACGCTTGAGAATGACGGCTACAGCGCGGTGCAGGTCGGGTTCGACGATATCCGCGAAAAGCTGCTCAACAGCCCGGAGAAAGGTCATTTCGACAAGGCGGAGGTTTCTTATAAGAGATATCTCCAGGAGTTCCGCTTCGAGAACGCAGAAGAGTACACCCTCCAGCAGGAGATTAAGGCGGATATCTTCTCTGTCGGCGACAAGGTTGACGCGACGGCGATCAGCAAAGGTAAAGGCTTCCAGGGCGCGATCAAGCGTCACGGCCAGCACAGAGGACCGATGACCCATGGTTCCAAGTACCACCGTCACGCAGGATCCAACGGCTCCAGCGCGAACCCGAACAAGGTGTTCAAGGGCAAAAAGATGCCTGGACAGATGGGTAACGTAAAGGTGACAGTGCAGAATCTGGAAATCGTACGTGTTGACGCTGAAAACAATCTGTTACTGGTCAAGGGTTCCGTTCCGGGACCGAAGAAGGGGCTTGTAACGATCAAAGAGACCGTTAAGGCTTAACACCGGAATCGGAAAGGAGGAATGAATTAATGGCTAACGTAGCACTCTATAATATGGAAGGCAAAGAAGTCGGCACGATCGATATTTCCGATGCAGTGTTTGGCGTGGAGATCAGAGAAAATCTCATTCACAGAGCCGTTGTGCAGCAGCTTGCGAACAGCAGGCAGGGTACACAGAAGGCAAAAACCCGCTCAGAGGTTTCCGGCGGCGGCAAGAAGCCGTGGAGACAGAAGGGGACAGGACACGCGAGACAGGGTTCCATCCGCGCACCGCAGTGGACCGGCGGCGGCGTCGTATTTGCGCCGACTCCGCGTGACTACTCCCAGAAGATGAACAAGAAAGAAAAGAGACTGGCGATCAAGTCTGCGCTCACAAGCCGCGTCCAGGAGAACAAGTTCATCGTTCTCGACGA
>JAFVEX010000071.1 GCA_017475785.1 Eubacterium sp.
CTCCCACAGAAATCTTACGCTTCTGCGCGATGTAGATGCGGACTGCCTCGTTGACGCCCGGTGACAGCTCATCGCCGTTTTCACGGGTGAATACACGCGCCTCCACGACGATGCCGTACTCGCCGTGCGGCACCTTCAGGGATGTATCTCTGACCTCACGCGCCTTCTCGCCGAAAATCGCGCGCAGCAGACGCTCCTCTGCCGTCAGCTCTGTCTCTCCCTTCGGGGTGACCTTGCCGACCAGAATATCTCCTGCACGCACTTCCGCCCCGATGCGGATGATTCCGCGCTCATCGAGATCCTTGAGCGCATCGTCGCCGACACCGGGAACATCTTTTGTGATCTCCTCCGGCCCGAGCTTCGTGTCACGCGCCTCGGCCTCGTATTCCTCAATATGAATGGACGTGTACACATCGTCCTGCACCAGCCGCTCGCTGATCAGAACGGCGTCCTCGTAGTTGTAGCCTTCCCACTCCATGAATCCGATGAGCGGGTTCTTGCCAAGCGCGAGCTCTCCGCCGGAGGTGGAAGGACCGTCCGCGATCACGTCGCCCGGCTGTACCTGATCTCCCCGCGAAACAATCGGGCGCTGGTTGTAGCAGTTGCTCTGGTTGCTCCGCATGAATTTGGTCAGGTGATACTTGCTCTTTGTGCCGTCTTCATTATCCACCCGGATCTCATGAGAATCCGCGTAGGTGACTGTGCCGGCTTTTTCCGCGACGACGCAGATGCCGGAGTCAACGGCTGCCTTGGACTCAATGCCGGTGCCGACCGCCGGCGCCTCCGTAAACAGAAGCGGAACAGCCTGACGCTGCATGTTGGAACCCATCAGCGCGCGGTTCGCGTCGTCATTCTGCAGGAACGGAATCAGAGCCGTCGCCACAGAGAAGACCATCTTCGGGGAGACATCCATGTAATCAATCAGACGTCTCTCGTACGCCTGCGTCTCCTCCTTGTAGCGCCCGGAGACATTTCTGTGAACAAAATGCTTCTCCTCGTCCAGCGGCTCATTCGCCTGCGCGATGTGATAGTTATCCTCTTCATCCGCCGTCATATAAATCACTTCGTCCGTGACACGCGGGTTGAGCGGATCGGATTTGTCGATCACGCGGTACGGCGCCTCGATAAACCCGTACTGGTTGATCCGCGCGTAGGATGCCAGCGAGTTGATCAGTCCGATGTTCGGGCCTTCAGGCGTCTCGATCGGACACATTCTTCCATAGTGTGAATAGTGGACATCACGCACCTCAAATCCGGCGCGGTCTCTGGAAAGTCCTCCCGGACCAAGCGCGGAGAGACGCCGCTTGTGTGTCAGCTCGCCCAGCGGGTTGTTCTGATCCATAAACTGGGACAGCTGCGAAGATCCGAAGAACTCCTTAACAGCTGCCGTCACCGGCTTGATGTTGATCAGAGACTGCGGGGAAATGGTGTCCATATCCTGCGTCGTCATGCGCTCGCGGACGACACGCTCCATGCGGGAGAGGCCGATGCGGTACTGGTTCTGCAGCAGCTCGCCGACGCAGCGGATGCGGCGGTTTCCAAGATGATCGATGTCATCGTCGTTGCCGATCCGGTATTCCAGATGCATGTTGTAATTGATCGAAGCAAAAATGTCTTCCTTAGTAATATGCTTCGGAATCAGATCATGCACGTGCATGGAAATCTGCTCTTTCAGCTCCTCCTCATCCGGATAAGCCTCCATCAGCTCTTCCAGATACGGGTAGAAGACCTCTTCCGTGATGCCGACCTCTGACGGCTCCACGTCGACCCAGTGCCTGAGGTCGACCATCATATTGGAAAGAACCTTGACCTTGCGCTCCTCTGTCTCAATCCAGACATACGGAACAGCCGCGTTCTGGATCTCGTCCGCCATCTCACGGGTCACCTTCTCGCCCTGCTCGGCAAGGATCTCGCCCGTTGTTGTGTCGATGACGTCCTCCGCCAGGACAAAGCCCGTGACGCGGTTGCGCAGCGCAAGCTTCTTATTAAATTTATAGCGGCCGACTTTTGCCAGATCATATCTGCGCGGGTCGAAAAACATCGCGTTGATCAGGCTCTCCGCGCTCTCCACTGCCGGCGGCTCGCCCGGGCGGATCTTCTTGTAAAGCTCGATCAGACCCTCCTGATAATTGCTCGCCGTATCCTTGGAGAAGCTCGCCAGAATCTTTGGCTCCTCGCCGAACAGCTCCACGATTTCCGCGTTGCTGCCGATGCCCATCGCGCGGATCAGCTGCGTGATCGGCACCTTCCTGGTGCGGTCCACGCGCACATAGAAAACGTCATTGGAATCCGTCTCATACTCCAGCCACGCGCCGCGGTTCGGAATTACCGTACACGAATAGAGCTCCTTGCCGAGCTTATCATGCGCAATCGCGTAATAGATGCCCGGAGAGCGGACCAGCTGGCTGACAATGACACGCTCCGCGCCGTTGATAACAAACGTGCCGTTCGCGGTCATTAACGGGAGATCGCCCATGAAGATTTCGTGCTCGCTGATTTCTTCTTTTTCACGGTTGTACAGACGCACTTTCACCTTCATCGGCGCCGCGTACGTCGCGTCCCGCTGCTTGCACTCTTCGATGGAATACTTTACGTCGTCCTCGCACAGCCTGAAATCTACGAACTGAAGACTCAGCTTCCCGCCGTAATCCTCGATCGGAGAGATGTCATCGAACGCTTCCCGAAGGCCGTCTGTCAAGAACCAGTTGTAGGAATCCTTCTGGACCTCGATCAGGTTCGGCATTTCGAGCACTTCGTTCTGTCTCTGGTAGGTCATGCGCACATTTCTGCCGCTGGCGACCGGACGTACTCTGTTTTTCTCCATTGACGATTCACTCCTCTAAATAGTATTTTATGTATGGAAACATGGCCGTTTTTGGGCATAGTATGAGCCCAGTTTGCCATAATGATGCATTCTTGACTGTAGCACAAAATATTGATCGTGTCAAATGATTTTTTATTCAAATGCCAATTGAAAAACTAACTTCCACCCTCTCGCAGCCGACCCGTGGAAGTAACCCTTGCAAATATCCCCGTGGAAATAACCCTTGCAAATCCCTCACAGATGTATGACATCACCGGAGGATGCCATACCTTACGTGCTCAC
>JAFVEX010000072.1 GCA_017475785.1 Eubacterium sp.
AAAGCCTTCAGGACAGTCTCCTTTTGTATCTTCCTCTGGATGAAGGAAGCGGCGCCATCTCGCATGATGCCAGCGGGCATCTTCCGGATGCCGATGTTGCTTACCAGTATCTGAACCCTGCCTACACCTCCCCTATGGACCCACAGTGGCGCTCTGTCGGCGTGAAGGGCGGCTCCCTTCTCTTTGACGGTGCTTCCACCTTTACCGCCTATGAGCCGGAGGAAATCTGCCTGAGTGGTGATGCAATCACCATCTCTGCGTGGGTTGCGCCCCGTGCCTTCGAATGGGACGACCCTGAAGCCGCCGACAGAGGCGATGCGCACCTGACCGCGATCGTATCCCAGTATTACAGGGAAGATCGACAGGGTCTTCTGGTGGGCTATCAGCGGTTTGGTCGCCTGTGCATGGAAATCGGCACCGGAGACAGCCGGTATACACTCTGGGCAGGCGATGCCCGCCTTTCCCGAAACGTCTGGAACCATGTGGCCGCCGTATTTGACGGTATAGATGGGTACATGGCCCTGTACCTCAACGGTCAGGAAGTCGGAAGACTCGCACTTCCCTCCGGCTCCTCCATTTCTCCTGCAATCCACGAGCGGCTTCTGATCGGCAAAAATGCCTACGCAGAGCAGATCGGTGCCGGCGCCTACAACATGTTTTCCGGTCTGATGGACGAGATACATTTCTATGATGCCGCCCTGACTGTGGAAAACATCCAGGCACTTGCCTCTGTGGATATTGATCCCATCCCGTATGAGCAGATCAGTCTTGAAAACATTCTGACAGAGGATGTCTACAAGACGCAGTATCACGGAGGACCCTACCAGCACTGGATGAACGAACCTCATGCCCCGCTTTACTATGGCGGCATGTATCATCTGTTCTTCCAGAGCAACAGCATCGGAACCTACTGGCGGAACATCTCCTGGGGACACCTGGTGAGCGAGGATACCGTGCACTGGAGGCCTGTACAGGAGGCGATCGTTCCCACAGAAAACTCTGTGGTCCCGGACGGTGTCTGGTCCGGCGGTGCTGCGATGGACAAGAACGGTGTCCCCGTGCTCTTCTTTACAGCAGGCAATGATTCCTTCCGAAAGGAAGGGCTCATCTCCAACCAGAACATCGGCGCCGCCTATCCTGCCGACCTGAGCGATCCCGAGCTTCGCGAGTGGATCATTTCAGACACGCTTGCCATCGCCCAGCAGGAAGGCCAGGGTCGTACCGGAGAATTCCGCGATTCCCACATCTGGAAGGAAGGCGAAGACTGGTACATGCTCGTCTGCTCTGGGAGCTCTACAGGCAGTGGAGGTTCCGCCCTCCTGTATGTGACAGATCGCCTGGAGGTTCTCCCGGATGGCACGCTGGACATGAACTGGCAATATTGCGGGCCCATCTACGAGATGGAAGATCAGTCCGTGGTATACGGCACCAGCTGGGAACTGCCCATTCTTCTGCCGCTTCAGAATCTGGACGGCACAATTTCCCGCTATGTCTTCATGATCTCCCCTGCTCCGGCCAGCATTGCAGACAACAAGGTGTATTACTTCCTTGGCGACTTCGATACACAGACCAGTCAATTCACTCCGGATCCTTCCATGAACGGACTGCCCCGTATCCTCGACTTTGGCAGCAACGTCTTTACGGGACCAAGCGTCCTTCAGGATCCGGTGACTGGGCGCGTGTGCATCTTCAGCATCATGCAGGATCAGCGGACAGGCCCCGAGGAAGGTGCCGCCGGATGGGCGCATTGCGTCGGACTCACGCGCAACCTGTACCTCAATGAGGACGGCACGGACGTGTGCGTTGCCCCTGATCCAAGAGTATATGAACTATTGGACGAAGAGCTCCTCCATTTGGAGAATACTTCAGTTGCAGACGCAAACTCCGCGCTTGATTCTGTTTCAGGAGACCTTCTCTTTGTGCGTGCGACGCTGATGCCAAAGGACAAGGCGAATTTCGGAGTCATCTGCAAGTCCGGCGGGCGGCGCGATGCCACCACATTCACATACTACACTGATAAGCAGAGCATGGACGGCTACACCATGAACCGCGGCAAGGGTGCCGCTGTGTCCGTTGTGGAAGGCAGTGTTCCCCTTCAGGATGGAAAGCTCACGGCAGAGATCTTCATCGACAGATCCCTTGTCGAAGCCTTCTTCAACAATGACAAGTCGATCTCGGTCCGGTCATATGCCGATCCCTTGTCACAGAAAGTTCAGCTGTTTGCAGACGGGGAACTCGATGTGATCTCGCTCCAGGTCTTCCGCGTTTCATCCATCTACGAATAACAGACAACGCGCAGAAGCGGCTTCTGATAAGCATGAAGCTGCCCCTGCGCGTTATATTTTATCGTGAAGCCTCTATCTGCAGCACCTCTCGATGAGCATGATATCTTCTCACATGCCTTCCCCTCTCACATAGAGTAGGTTCAGCTCCTCTGCGTGTATGCACAAAGGCGTATTCTCGCATTTTTCAGACAACAATGCGGCAAATCATCTCTCCCGGCTGATTTAGTTTCGTCCGGCAATATTGCCAGAATGAGCAGCGAGTTTTTCTGATCTCTTTATCGTTCCGGTGATGACCAGAGATGTACACCATACCCACTGACAGCAGAACGACGAGGAACTGGTCCTTCCTGATATACGTTCTGCCCATCTTTGTTCCTTTGCGCGTCCTCTTCACTCCGAATCCAAAACGCAACAACCGGAATCTATCTTTGAGATTTGGATAGCTCATGATTCTGTACGTGCCATATAGGATCACTTTTTACTTGTCCCCACCAGACTCTATTTGCGTTAAATATGCTGCCGATGTCGCCAGACCGATAGCTATCAGCACCCACCAGACCGCACCTTCGCAAAACTCGTTAAAACCTCCTCCTGCAATCATGCTGATGGCATACACCAGCAGAACAGCGATCGCCAGGATAGCAGTCACTCCAATCAGCCTCTTGTTGTTGTCCGCATCTTTTGCGTCTTTTCGTACTTTTTCCATGATCCTCGGATCTCCTCTCACCAATTCATCCAAACTGATGCTGTAGAGATCGCTGAGCTTCAGTAAGCTGATGATATCGGGCAACGACTTTCCATTTTCCCAATGAGAGATAGTCACACGGGATACCATGATCTTCTCTGCGACCTGATCCTGTGTCATGCCGGCTTTCTGTCTTGCTTCTTTCAGTTTATCCGAAATCACCATCGTTACGACCTCCTTTGCACGGCTTGATTGTATCCGAAAATGCCCCTGCACGTCTATCAAAAGGCTTTTACAAAGTCCTCAAATCGCTGTATAAAAGCCTTTACATCGACATTTTCAAGGCTATTCTCCATTCGATAATTCGGTAACGATGATGATCTGTTCTTTTCTTGATCACCTCTGCCTCTGAGCAATGAATCCATCGTGCTGAGCAAAAGCCAGACGCCTCTATTTCATGCATCTGGCTTTTTTGTTTGCATCCACATGTGTACGATGGTTGCCGCAAATGTTAGAATGCAGCCTTCTTCGCCCTCCCGTTCAGTCGTCACCAACAACCATCCCTCATTCATCCCCCGGCATTCCGGCTGCCCCTTCTACCCTTGCCTGCCCATTCTCAGCATCGGCAGGAGCCCATCACGGAGGTGTGATAGTTCTTGATTTTCGCGTTGATATTTGTCGATCTGCATCACTATGGACATCCAATACACCTGCTGCGAAGATTACCTTATCCCCGACTTTGCCATCAACGTAAAGATCGAATCCATTGGGAAATATAGACGGATGCGCCTTCATTTCCTTGAGGAGCATCGCCCCGACCTGTATCAGCAGATCGTTCTTTCTGGTCAGCTCCATACATATCTGGCAGAGATTGACAGGGTTTGCCACAAGCGACTGGAGCACATGATCCGGGACATGGCAGAAACGGAAGGAATTGATGAAGGACTGAAGGCTGCAAACCAGTTGGGGTGGATCAGCCGGATGAACAGCATCAAGGGTCACACAGAGGAAGCCATCATTGCGGAACTGATCTTCGCCTGAACCTTATCACCGCCTTTTCGGGGCGGTTTTTTGTGCCCATTTTCGATGCATGCTTCGACAAACGCCGGTTTATCTGCATCTGCTACTGGTTCAGTTCATGAAGCCGTTTGATTCCAAGTACGGTGGCCGGAATCCGGTCATTCGGCGACAGGTTTGACAAAACCACAACCGCCGTCCCGGTTGCAGGGCAGAACCCGAGATAACTGTTGTAATGTCCAGTGCCGCCATTGTGCCAGATATAACCGTCTTCGGTGTCAATAATCCAGGCCATCCCAATCTCATCTATATGGATTCCCAGCATCAGCGAGCTTTCTGTCGACGCGTTGATCACTTTCAGACTTTCGTGACAATCCGCAAAGGGTGAATCCGCGTCCATCTGCATCTGCGCATAGGTAAGCATATCCACTATGTCGGAAGTAAGTGCTCCCGCCGACAGATAGCCATCATTCGCCTCCCAG
>JAFVEX010000073.1 GCA_017475785.1 Eubacterium sp.
AGTAATTTTTTCAGTAAATCTTCAAGTGGGAAGTATTAGTTAATTATCTATGAAACCCGTACCGCGATACTATGCGGATTTGACAATCTGTGATATAATAAAATATATTTTCATCCCATAGAGGATTGATGGAAGCGATGTGACACATCATGGCGTCGAAGAACCCCGCCTCTGAAGAACAATTGAAAAAACGCAATGTCACCCGTGGGATTCTGCGCGCCGGCGGCTACACCATTGATACCCTGTCTTCGCTTTTAATTGCAGCCCTTCGCCTGATCGGGACACTTCTCCTGATTCTGCTGGTGACAGGCGCCCTGTTCACCTGTATTTTCGCTTATTATGTCAAGACCTGTCTGACGCCGGATCTGGACCTCTCGCTTGAAGACTACTCTCTCAGTGAGGCCAGTACGATCTGGTACCAGGATCTCGCTGGAGAATGGCAGGCGGGCATCAACATCGGCGGAGACCAGCGGCGTATCTGGGTTGAGTATGAAGACATCCCGAAATACATGGAGCAGGCTCTGATCGCTATTGAGGACAAGCGTTTTTATGATCACAAGGGTGTGGACTGGTACCGTACGGCTGGCGCCTTTGTCGAGATGTTTGCCCGTATGGAGACCAGCTACGGCGGCTCGACCATCACACAGCAGCTTCTCAAAAATCTTACCGGCAAGGATCAGGTCACGGTTTCCAGAAAGCTGACCGAGATTTTCGGGGCCCTGGAGCTGGAGAAGAAATATGACAAGCAGGAGATTCTGGAATGGTATCTGAATGCCGTCTATTTTGGTGAGGGCTGCTGGGGTGTCGGCATTGCTTCCCAGACTTATTTCGGCAAGGATGTCCAAGACCTGAGCCTTGCAGAGTGCGCCGCTATTATCGGTATCACGAACAAGCCTACCTACTATGATCCGTTCTACAATCTGGAAAACAACAAAGATCGGCAGGAAGTTATCCTCCGTGAAATGTATGAACAGGGCTATATCGACTACGATGAGTGGCAGTGTGCCGTTGATGAGCAGCTGGTTTTCAAGCGTACGCCGAACCAGGAATACCATCAGGAGATCTACACATATTACGAAGAAGTCGTTATCCGGGATGTTATCCGGGATCTGATGGCGGCAAAGGGAATCAATTTTGACGCTGCCCAGAAGCTTCTCTACAGCGGCGGTTATCAGATCTACAGCTGCATTGATACCAGAATTCAAGGCATTGTGGACGATCTTTACTCCGACCCAGAGAAGATGCCGAAGGGCGGCCGCTATGAGCAGCAGTTTCAGAGTGCAATCGTCATTATGAATCCCTATGACGGACGGATTCTGGCGCTGTGCGGCGGTGTTGGTGAAAAAACCATCAACTTTGGACTCAACCGTGCGGTTCCGATCAGTTCCGGCGGTGTAAACTACGGCGGTGCGACGCGGTCTCCCGGTTCATCCATAAAGCCTCTGGCGAGCTACGGTCCGGCCCTCAACGAGGGGATCATCACCCCGGATACGCTGGTCAATGATGCCAACTATATTGTTCTCTCCGGCACCAGCTGGTACCCGCACAATGACAACTACGAAAACTACGGCGTCCTGTCCATTTATCAGGCGCTGAAATGGTCGTTGAATACAGTTGCAGCCCAGATCGTGGATAAGCTCCCCAACGGACCGCAGACCTCTTATGATTACCTGACACAGCGTCTTGGCTTTACGAGTCTGGTTCCGGATGACGCCGCCTATGCTCCCATGGCGCTCGGCCAGCTCACCAACGGCATCTCCGTTCGTGAGATGGCACAGGCTTATTGTGCTCTCGTCAATGACGGCACATTTACTTACAGTCGGACCTATTCGATGGTGACAGACAGCCGCGGCAACATCGTTCTGGACAATGTTCCTCAGACGATTGCCGCCTTTGACCCAAACACTGCGTACTGCCTTACCTGGATGATGAAAAATGCGGTCAATGAAGGTACCGGCACCGAGGCCCGCCTCGGCAATGTTCCTGTTGCGGGGAAAACGGGCACTTCCGGGGAGTATAAAGACCGCTGGTTTGCCGGAGTGACGCCCTATTATGTTGCGGTGGTCTGGACCGGTTTTGATATCCCGGAGCGTATTAATTCCAACGGAAATCCCGCCGCCCGTGTCTGGCGTCAGGTTATGAGCAAAGTTCACAGCGGGCTCTCCTGGGCTGATTTCACATATCCGTACCTTGCACCGGATACACACGTCTTCATTGAAGCGCCGACCCAGACCGCGCGTACAGATCAGGATCTGATCGAAGACGGTATTACCAGCGATGACTTTGACAGTTCTTATTACTGGGATAACTATTATAACAGCACACCTGCTCAGGGCGGCAACAGCGTCGTAATCATCGGCGGATAACTGTAGCCGGTATGCAGCATCCGCTCAATATTGATATCAAATTTGGAGGTATTATATATGGCAAAGACATTGGAGTATAAGGGGCATCCTCTTCAGAGAAAGGATAACTTTATCTATTACGGAAGCTTTGCAGACAAATATGTGATTATGATGCAGATTCTTGAGACAAAGAAAGTCAAAGATCTCGATGTCGCGACCAAAATATCTGTTCAGCTGCAGCTGACAGATGCTTCCGTGAAATCCCGCGACCGCATTGTAAAGAAGACAGAAAAAGACAGTCTGTATTCTGCCATTGACGTTGCGGCTGTTTGGCTGGAGCGCGCGCTCGCTGCCCGCTGAGGCACAAAGAAGGAATTTTCATGCGTAAGAGCAGGTTTTGTTTGGCTCTCCTTGCTACATTTCTTGTGACAGGGGTAACTGTCCCGGGATATGCCGATCAGGCAATTGTCATCGGCAATGAGGTCAATGTCAGAACCGGTCCCGGAACCGCATATGCCATATTCTCCAGCCTCAGTGAGGATATGGAGGTGGAGGTTCTCAATCGTACAAATCCCGACTGGTATCTGGTCAGCTGGGATGGCAGCAGCGGTTATGTCTCTTCACAGTTTCTGGCCCTCGAGGAAGACACTTCTTCCGCGGCAGTCGCCGTGATGGTGAACGAATCTCCCGGTTATATTAACGGCATGTACGTATGCCTTCGTTCTGAACCAAACACTTCTTCTACAATTCTCGGAACCTACAGTACCGGAAAACCGCTCACCATCACAGGGGTATCAGACAACTGGACAGCTGTCCGTATTGATGATAAGGAAGGCTTCGTTTTCAGTCAGTTTGTTTCCGACGGCAATCCGAATGCTGCGGATATTGATTCCGACAGCCCCCCTGCTGACGGCGCTTCCCCCACGCTGGCCGACTTTTCCAATCAGAAGCTGATCGTACAGAGCGGCTCTACCGTGTTTACCGTCCGGGAATCCCCTGTTCCTTTCCCTGAAGAGACTTTGTCTCCCGAATATATTGTACAGGTTCCGACGGACGGCGTTTCATATGCAGAGTCCTCGGAATTTGTCGTGCAAACCGTCCCTGAGTTTGTCTCAGCGCCTGCGGAGGAAAGGATTGTCAATAACGCTGAAGTACCTTTTTCTTCCCCGGAAGCCGTAGAAACTGTCCCTGCTTCGACATCTGAGTCGGTGTCTTCTCCACTGCCTGCCGTCGGCGAAGCTGCTCCTGTCGAAGCGGCAGATGTCGCAGATCCGCCGGTCACCAGACTTGCCAAGGTCGTGGGAAACGTTGTTCGTCTTCGTTCCGGTCCGGATACGACGTATTCGATCATCGGGACTTATGACAACGGTACGGATGTGGTAATCTCCGGAGTCTCCGGAGACTGGACCTCCGTTACCATTGCCGCGACCGGTGTGAGCGGCTTCATTCATTCTGATTATATAGAGTCCATCTCTTCGGATGACAGCAGCACCGCTCTTTCAGATTCCGGCACATTATCAGCCCATCCCACTTCCTTCCAGATTACCGACGGCTATATTACCGGCAGCAGTGTACGTCTGAGAGATGCACCGTCGATGTCGGCAAAGATTCTGGACGAACTGAACTACGGTACTTCCGTTAGAATGGTTGGGCTCTCCGATGATTGGTTCCGGGTTATTGTCAACGGCAAGGAAGGCTATGTCTCCACCGCTTTTGTTGCAGAGGGCAGCTATGAACCGGCAGCCACGCTCAGCAAAGCAACCGGAACAGAGCTTGGAAAAGAAATTGCAGCTTATGCCCTCCAGTATGTAGGCACCCCCTATAAGTGGGGTGGGCAGTCACCGGAGAGCGGATTTGACTGTTCCGGATTTGTGCAATATGTCTATGGGCAGTTTGGTTACTCGACCAGCCGTGTTGCAAATGACGCGCTCTCCGACGGCGTCCACGTCGATCCCGCCGATCTTCAGCCAGGAGATCTGCTCTGTTTCTACTCCGGAAACAATTATGTCGGGCATCTGGGTATCTATGTCGGAGACGACATGTTTGTCCACGCTGCAAATTCCGCTACCGGCGTTGTAACCACCACGCTGGCGTCTGGTTATTACGCCACTCGCGGCTATGAGATCCGGCGAATCGCCTGAGCTGTTCTCTCTGTGCCTTTATACAAAAAACTCGCCGTTTGGCGAGTTTTTTATTTGCCGACGCAGAAGCGGGCGA
>JAFVEX010000074.1 GCA_017475785.1 Eubacterium sp.
TGGTATTGGATCAGGTTAACCGGGAGAAGGCGAGCAACCTGACCGGGCAGATGAGCCTGTTCGACCTGATGCCGGAGGAAAACCAGAAGGCGTTTGAGATTCAGATGCCGGATGTCGGCGAGTTTGAGGATGAGGAAAAGCTGCTCTATGAGCGCGAGGTGACCGGAATTTATATCAGCGGGCATCCGCTGCAGCGCTATGAATCTATCTGGCGGAAGACCGTCACGGCAGCGACCACCGAGTTCCAGCTTGATGAGGAGAGCGGCGCGTCAGGAGTGCGTGACGGCGCGCATGTCGTCGTCGGCGGCGTGATCACCGGCCGCACCATAAAATATACAAAAAACAATAAAATCATGGCGTTCCTGACGCTGGAGGATCTGTACGGGACGGTCGAAGTCGTCGTATTCCCAAAGGATTACGAGCGGTACGGTGAGAAGCTGCAGGAGGACGCCCGCGTCTTCATCACGGGGCGTGTTTCCGCGGAGGACGAGCGTGCGTCGAAGGTGATCCTGGAACGTGTGACGATGTTCAATGAGATTCCGCAGCAGCTGTGGATTCAGTATCCCGACAGGGAGACCTATGTCCGGACAGGCGGGACACTCTCACGCCTTCTGTCGGAATACAGCGCGCCGGGACGCGATGAGGTGATTGTCTATCTGAAGACAGAAAAACAGATGAAGACTGCCGCAGATGGCCTTCTGGTGACAGATCAATTTGTGCAGGATGCCCGGAATGCGTACGGGACAGAAAATGTCAGATTGACGCAGAAAAGCATACGGTGATTCCTGTTTTTGGGAGGAAAACGATTCGAAAATTACAAAAATCTTCGAAAAAAATCGTAAAAAATACAGGTCACACATTAAGTCACACGTTGTCTTTGAGGAAACTGGGTGTTCAAGTAATCTATGTCAGTTTGTTTTGGCTGCGAGGAGGTTGATCATGAACATAGACACGAAAACCGTAGTTTCCATGACGGAGGCGAATCAGAATTTTTCAAGAGTTTCCCGTATGGTTGAACAGCATGGGAGCGCAATTATTTTTAAGAACAATGTTCCGCGGTATCTGGTGGTTGATTTCGCAAAACTTGATGATATCATTTCGGATTCCGACGAAGAGGCGACACAGGCATTCTGGAATTACCTGGTCAGCGTAAAGGGGAAATAAAGGGAACCGGGGAGGTAATATACAAGAAAGGGCAAACTGGATATTACAGGACAGAAATGTGAAGCGGACCTGCTGCGTGAACAGAGGTTCGCTTTTCCGGTTTTGTTTTGAATGACAAACATCGAAAAGCTTGCTATAATATGCTTTGTCAGTTACAATGCGTTTGATCTGTTATCCGCGGAGGTAGTAGCAATGGCAGAACATCAGGCACATAAAATCAGGACAATCGGCGTTCTCACGAGCGGCGGCGACGCGCCAGGAATGAATGCCGCGATCCGCGCGGTTGTCAGGCGCGGGCGCGGAAGAGGCCTCACGACGATGGGCGTGTACCGCGGATATGAAGGGCTGATCAACCGTGAGATCAGGGAACTGGAGGCAAAGGACGTGTCCGATATTATCGGGCGCGGAGGCACCATCCTCTACACGGCGCGAAGCGCGGATATGCGCACGGACGCCGGGCAGGAGAAGGCAGCGCAGGTCTGCCGTGAGTTTGGCATTGAAGGTCTTGTGGTGATCGGCGGAGACGGTTCGTTCGCAGGCGCGCAGAAGCTTGCGGAGCGGGGCATCAACGTCGTGGGCGTCCCCGGCACGATTGACCTTGATATCGCCTGCACAGAATACACCATCGGATTTGATACGGCCGTCAACACGGCGATCGAGGCGATCGACAAGGTGCGCGACACTTCCGCGTCTCATGAGCGCGTCAGCATTATCGAGGTCATGGGCAGAAACGCAGGTTACATCGCGCTCTGGGCAGGAATCGGCAGCGGGTCAGAGAATATTCTGCTTCCGGAAAAATACGATTACGATGAGCAGCAGGTAATCAACAATGTCATCAGCACACGCCGCAAGGGAAAGAAGCACCATATTATTATTAACGCGGAAGGAATCGGCCACTCCACGTCCATGGCGCGCCGGATTGAGGCGGCGACCGGGATCGGGACGCGCGCGACGATTCTCGGGCACATGCAGCGCGGAGGAAGACCGACCGGACGCGACCGGATGATGGCGACAATGATGGGCGCGCGGGCAGTTGACCTTCTTATAGAAGGGAAAACCAAGCGGGTCGTTGCGTGGCGGAAGGGTGAACTTGTTGACTATGATATCAACGAGGCGCTGGCGATGCAGAAGGATCTGGATCCTTACGAGTATGAAATCTCACGCGCACTGTCCTACAATTATTCAAAAAAATGATTGGTAATAAATACAATTACAATTACAGTCGGCAATGATTACAAGCAGCAGCAATGAAAAAATCAAGTGGGTTGTTCAACTGAACAACCGTTCAAAAGCGCGCAGGGAATCGGGATGTTTCGCGGCAGAAGGGTATAAGCTGTTCTGCGAGACGCCGGAATCGCTGCGTCGCGCTGTTTTTATTACAGAAACGTTCGCGAATGCGCATCCGGAGATTGCGCGGCGCGATGATACAGAGATCGTCGCCGAACATATCTTCGGCAAAATGTGCGACACCCGCACGCCGCAGGGCATCCTCACAGTCGCCGCGATGCCGGTCTGGAGCAGAGATTCGCTGCTCGGCAGCGGCAGGACGCCCCTGGTCATGGTGCTGGAGAATGTGCAGGATCCCGGCAACGTGGGAACGATTATCCGGACGGCAGAGGGCGCTGGTGTGACGGGAATTTTCATCAGCCGCGATACGGCTGACGTGTTCTCTCCAAAGGTGATTCGCGCCACGATGGGATCTGTTTTCAGGGTGCCGCTGATCCGGGAGGAGTCGCTGACAGATGTGCTGACGTGGCTTTCCGCGCGCGGCATTTCCACCTGCGCGGCCCATCTGGATGGCAGCGTCGTTTATACAGAGCCGGACTACACTGCAGGAACCGCGTTTTTGATTGGAAATGAGGGAAACGGACTAACGGATGAACTGGCCGCAGCCGCGGACCTGCGGATCCGCATTCCCATGGACGGGCAGGTGGAGTCGCTGAACGCATCTGTCGCGGCGGCAGTGATGATGTATGAGGCCTCCCGCCAGAGGAGACGGGCGGGCGTCCCGGCAGAATAGACAGTCGGCCTTCCGCCAGAGGGAAGGTCAGGCTTCCCGGCTGAGTAGACAGTCAGCCTCCCGCCAGAGGGGAAGGTCAGGCATCCAGGTGGAATAGACAGTGAGTTTTCCGCCAGAGGAGACGGGCGGGCATCCCGGCAGAATAGACAGTTAACGCACGAAGGAGGTAAGAGTTGTGCAGTTAAAAGGCAGACATTTCTTGACACTGAAGGATTTTCAGCCCGATGAGATCCAGTATATGATTGATCTCGCGGCACAGCTGAAACAGCTGAAAAAGCAGGGCGTGCCGGTAGATGTGCTGCGCGGTAAAAATGTCGCGCTGATTTTTGAAAAGACCAGCACCCGCACCAGGTGTTCCTTCGAGGTGGCTGCGCATGACCTCGGCATGGGAACGACCTATCTGGATCCGAAAAGTTCCCAGATCGGAAAAAAAGAAAGCATCAAGGACACGGCGCGTGTGCTCGGCAGCATGTACGACGGAATAGAGTACCGGGGGTTCGGACAGGAGATCGTGGAGACACTGGCGAAATACGCCGGCGTGCCCGTCTGGAACGGACTGACGAATGAGTACCATCCGACGCAGATGCTGGCGGATCTGCTGACGGTCCGCGAGCAGTTCGGGTACCTGAAAGGCATCCGTCTTGCTTATATGGGCGATGCCCGCTATAACATGGGAAATTCCCTGATGATCGCCTGCGCGAAGATGGGCATGCATTTTACTGCGTGCGCGCCGGAAAAATACTTCCCTGACGCGGCGCTCGTAGAGCAGTGCCGCAAATACGCCGCGGAGAGCGGCGCGACGATTACCCTGACAGAGGATGTCGCGGAAGGCACAAAGAATCAGGATGTCATCTATACAGATGTCTGGGTATCCATGGGAGAGCCGGACGAGGTATGGGAGGAACGCATCCGCGAGCTCTCGCCGTACAAGGTGACGGCAGATGTGATGAAAAATGCGGGAGAAGACGCGATCTTCCTGCATTGTCTGCCTTCCTTCCATGATCTGAATACGGACATCGGACGCGAAATGAGCGAGCGCTTCGGGATAGATGACATGGAGGTGACGGACGAGGTGTTTGAGTCCGCCCAGTCGCGGGTGTTTGAGGAAGCCGAGAACCGGATGCACACGATAAAGGCTGTGATGGCCGCTACACTTGGGGCGTTTGAGCGCTGAATTTATGTTTGTCGTCACCCTGCTGATCCCGACAAACTTATATTTGGAGAAGTTTTATGGAAATCAGAGACTGGACATATGAGGAGTTTCCGGAATACCGTGAGATCCCGCGGGGCGCAGACCGGCTTGAGGTGACTGGCGACGAGATGGGCA
Organism: Eubacterium sp.; assembly: GCA_017475785.1. The sequence goes on from JAFVEX010000074.1 coordinate 4,512, forward strand.
CGTTCTATGTGCCGGATGTAGAGTATGCTGTCATTGACGGGATTCACCTGTATCTGCAGGTGCTGCTCCCGCTAAGCAGGAATCACCCGGAGATGCGCTGTCCCTGTATTGTCTATATACAAGGGAGCGGCTGGATGGAGCAGGACTGTTATCACAATGTCGGCAGGATTGCGAAGCTTGCCGAGCGCGGATATGTTGTGGCGATTGTCCAGTACCGGCACTCCGGGCAGGCCGGGTTTCCGGCGCAGATTCAGGACGCGAGGAACGCGGTGCGCTTTATGCGGAAAAACGCGGATGAATTCCGTGTGATTCCGGATCAGATTTTTCTGGCAGGGTCTTCCTCCGGCGGGCACACGGCTGTGATGGCTGCGATTCCCGGGGCGGCGGACTGCCCGGAACACGGACTAAAGACGGCCGCGGATCAGGAGGCAGGGGGTCCTGCTGTGCAGTTTGACCGCAGCCTGTATCCAGGGGTTTCGGCAGAGGTGATCGGCGTGCTGGATTACTATGGCTGCGTTTCGCTGGCAATGGAAGATGGGTTTCCCACCATGACGGACCGTGGCGAGGCGGGCAGCATGGATACGCTGTTTCTTTCGCAGATACCGGAAGAGGAGCGGGACGGGCTGGAGGCGCGCGCGTCTGCTGTTACATGGATTACAGAGGAGCGTCAGCTCCCGCCGTTCTTCATTCTTCACGGAACCAAGGATCGAGTCGTAAACACCCGGCAGAGTGTGGAATTATATGAAAAGCTGCTCGCATGTGGAAAGACAGCGGAGTTACATTTACTTGGCGGCGCGGATCACGGCGGACCGGAATACTGGATGAAAGAAGTCGTGGATCTGGCGGACGCATTCTGCAGGCGGGTTCTAAAAGAACAAAGGAAACACTGATTGATTCGAGATGGTCTGATCCCGGGAGCTGAGCGGTGATGGATTAAATCAGCGTTTCTGAAAGTCCGCGAACGGAATTCGTCTCCCTCATTCCCTGATTTATAAGCAGGAGGACTGTGATTGCATGCAGCTGCAAACTGATCTGATAAAGGAAATGCTTGCCGGAAAAGGAGCCCGGCAGGATTTTAGAATTTGTTGCCGGCGGGAAACCGACTCGACCAACGACTGGGCGCGGCGGGAAGCCGGAGAAGGCGCGCCAGACGGGACAGTTTTTCTGGCCGACCATCAGTCTGCCGGAAAGGGCAGGCGCGGGCGCAGGTGGGAATCTCCGGAAGGGACGTCCGTTTCCATGAGCATCCTGCTCAGGACAGAACTGCCGGCTGATCGGATTTCCATGCTGACGCTGGTAATGGGACTCGCGGCGGCGGAGGCTGTGCGCGAAGTGTGTGGGATCGACGCGGAAATTAAGTGGCCGAATGATGTTGTCTGGCAGGGGAAAAAGCTGTGCGGTATTCTGACGGAGCTCGGCCCCGGCGCGGAATGGGTGGTCATAGGAATTGGCCTGAATGTAAATGTAGAGGCGTTTCCGGAAGAACTGGCAGATATGGCTTCGTCGATGCGGCTTGCCTGCGGGCATTCCGTATCCAGAGAGGCGGTAACCGCGGAAGTCATCCGTCACTTTGCAGATGATTACCAGATGTTTTTGGAAGCAGGTGACCTCAGACCCCTCCGCAGCCGGTATGAAGCGCTTCTCGCAAACCGCGGCGCGAGGGTGCGGGTACTGGATCCGGCGGAGCCTTACGAAGGTGTTGCCGGCGGAATCAATGACCGCGGTGAACTGCAGGTGGTTCGAAGTGATACCCAGGAGACAGTGTCTGTCTTTGCGGGAGAAGTGTCAGTGAGAGGTATTTATGGGTATGTATGACAGTGACATGGCAATTCTCTGCGTCTCAAATCACTATATACAGCAGTATTATTTCAATCCGGATTTTTCGATTTTGCCGCAGGCAGTGCAGGATGAATTGAAGGTGATGAGCGTCCTGTTTACCGAGGAGGTCGGTGGAATTCTGATTGTCGGTTATAATGACGCGGGAAGCCTGTGCCTCCGGACGGAGGCTGCGGAAGACGACGTGATGTATGATGAGATCGGGGCAGGCCTGAAGATCAAGGAATTGCAGGAAGTAAAAAAGGAATTGTTCGAATCGCTGGAATTGTTTTACCAGATGTTTGGGTGACCGCAAGATGACAGGCTTTCAGATTGGCGGGGTAAAAATCCCCGGCCGTATGGTACTTGGACCGATGGCAGGTGTGACGGACCTGCCGTTTCGCATTCTCTGTAAAGAGCAGGGGGCGGCGCTTGTCTGCACGGAGATGGTCAGTGCGAAGGCAATTACTTATCATAATCGAAATACCGGGAAACTGATCGCGACAGACCCGGCAGAGCATCCGGTGGCAATCCAGCTGTTTGGATCCGAGCCGGAGGTTGTGGCTGAAGGCGCGCAGATGATCGAGGACGATACCTTTGAGCTGTTTGACCTGAACATGGGATGTCCGGTTCCAAAGGTTGTAAATAATGGAGAAGGATCGGCGCTGATGAAAACGCCCAGGCTGGCGGCTGAGATTGTCCGGACGCTGGTCAGGCACGTAAAAAAGCCCGTGACGGTAAAGATCCGGAAAGGGTTTGATGACGCGCACGTGAATGCGCCGGAGCTTGCCAGAATGCTGGAGGACGCCGGCGCGGCAGCAATCGCGGTTCATGCCAGAACCAGGGAGCAGTACTATTCCGGCGCGGCTGACTGGCAGGTGATCCGCGCAGTGAAGGAGGCTGTTTCGGTGCCTGTCATCGGAAACGGGGATGTAGATAATCCGCGGCGGGCGTTCGCCATGATGCGGGAAACCGGCTGCGATGCCGTTATGATCGCGCGGGCTGCCCGGGGAAATCCGTGGATTTTCAGGGAGATGCAGGCATTTTTTGACGCGCTGGAAGAAATGGGCGTCATCCCGTGGGAGATGGAGCAGAATTACAGCGCTGACGAGATGGAAGATATTGTCCGGGCGGCGGAGGAACGCATTCCGGCCCGCCCGCCGCTGGAAGAGATTCGCGAGACGATGCTCCGTCACGCGCGGATGGCAGTTTCTTTGAAAAAGGAGTATATCGCAATTCTTGAGATGCGAGGGCATGCGGCCTGGTACACGAAGGGACTGCGCAATTCGGCTGCTTTTCGAAAGATTGTGAATGAAGCGGAAACCATAGAAGAGCTTGAGCGGCTCGTCAGGGAGGAACTGAGATGAAAAAGAAA
>JAFVEX010000075.1 GCA_017475785.1 Eubacterium sp.
CCTGGCCGATCAGATAGCCTGCCATGCGGTTCCTGCTGTGCTTGCTCGCGCAGGTTACGATCAGGTCGCCGATGCCGGAAAGGCCAAACAGTGTCTTTTCATTTGCGCCCATCGCGCGGCCGAGCCTGGCGATCTCTGTGCTGCCGCGTGTGATCAGGGCTGCCTTGACATTGTCTCCGTAGCCGATTCCGTCCGCGATTCCTGCCGCGAGCGCAATGACGTTTTTCAGCGCCGCCCCGATCTGTATTCCGAGCATGTCCGAGCTGGTGTATACACGGAACACCGGCGACATGAAAATGTCCTGAACCTGCGCCGCAGTCTCCCTGTCATGAGCGCCGGCGACGATGGTCGTGGGCAGGCCGCGGCCGACTTCTTCCGCGTGGCTGGGTCCTGACAGCACGGCGACATTCGCCTGCGGGATTTCTTCTTCAATAATATCACTCATAGTCATGAGCGTGTCTTCCTCAATTCCCTTTGCCAGACTGACGATCAGCATTCCGTCCGGCACAAACGGACGCATGTTGTGCGCGGTGCTGCGGACGACCGGTGACGGGACAGCAAAAACAAGAAGCTCCGCTCCTTCGATCGCTTCTTCCAGATCACTTGTAAACCGGACATCCTCCGGCAGCTTCACGCCGGGCAGACGCTCCGTGTTTTCATGATGCGTGCGGAACATTTCCGTCTCGGAATCAAGAAATGACCAGACAACCAGCTTATGTCCCTTATCTGTGAGAAGCTTCGCGACAGCTGTTCCCCAGCTTCCGGATCCGATCATACCAATATTTGCCATGGCTGCTCCTTTCTACTGCTTTTATATAATAATTCGCTCGCCAAAAGAACTGAAATGATTAAGAAGACTGATGCTTTCCCCTGCTGAGATACGTTTTTCGCTCACATCCCTTCAGCAGCCGGACAATGTTTCCCCGGTGCCCGTAAAACGCGAGGACTGTCAGCACAGCCGTGACGCAGTACAGTTCTGTTCTGCCGGCCGCTGCCATCCCGTAATATCCGAGGTTTCCACGGATGATTACGCCGGCGAAAAAGCTGACCGACAGGCAGAGTGACGCGAGCGATACATAGTGCGTTGTCAGGAAAACAGCCAGAAACAGCACCAGTCCGATCAGCGTCAGGGGAAGATCCCCGAACGCGATAATCATGCCGCCTGTCGCCGCGATTCCCTTCCCGCCTTTAAAGTTCAGATAAAACGGAAAATCGTGTCCGAGAATCACGCCTGCGGAAGTCCATATCTTGATCAGAGGAATCAATTCGGCATGCGAGCGGTGAAACAAAAGCCACGTCACCAGCACCGCGAGGATGCATTTTCCAATATCGCAGCCAAGTGTGATGAGGCCGGCTTTCAGCCCCAGCGTGCGGAGCGCATTCGTCGTCCCCGCGTTCCCGCTTCCCTGGCTGCGGATATCGATGCCGTTCATTCTTCCGTAAATATAAGCTGTCTGAAACAGGCCGAACGCGTAGCCGATCAATAGACAGAATATCCGAATCATCTGTTACTGGTCCTTTCCTTTCCGCTCTCTTGTCAGCAGACGCAGAGCGGTTCCGCGGAATCCGAATGCTTCCCGGATCTGGTTTTCCAGGTACCGGAGATAAGAAAAATGCATCAGTTCCTTGTCGTTTACGAACAACACGAACGTCGGCGGCTTCACCGAAACCTGCGTCATGTAATAGATACGAAGCCGTTTTCCTTTGTCGGACGGCGGCTGCTGCATCGCGACAGCCTCCGTCAGCAGCTCGTTCAGCACACCGGTCGCGATGCGCATGCTCTGGTGATCAAGCACCATATCAATCATATCATATAATTTAATCAGGCGCTGTCCTGTTTTTGCAGAAATAAACATGATTTCCGCATAAGGCACGAAGGAAAGGATCTGGCGGACATCCTGCTCAAACCGCTTCGTGGAATTGGTGTCTTTCTCGATGGCGTCCCATTTGTTGACGGCAATGATCAGGCCTTTCCCGCGGTCGTGCGCAATCCCGGTGATTTTCGCGTCCTGCTCGGTCACGCCCTCCGTCGCGTCGATCACGACGACAGCGATATCGCTCCGCTCCACGGCGGCGACGGTGCGGATGATACTATACCGCTCCAGATCCTCCTTCACCTTGCTTTTCCGCCGCAGACCGGCAGTATCGATGAAGGTGTATTCCCTGCCGTTATGACGCACGGTCGTGTCGATTGCGTCGCGGGTGGTTCCGGCAATTTCGGAAACAATGACGCGGTCTTCCCCGAGAAGGCGGTTGACGATCGAAGATTTTCCGACATTCGGTTTCCCGACGATCGCGATCCGCGGAATGTCGCTCTCCTCTTCATCTTCACTTTTGGGCGGGAAATGCTCGATTACCGCGTCGAGCAGTTCTCCGATCCCCTGCTTTCCTTCCGCCGAGATCGGAAACGGATCCCCGATCCCCAGGTTGTAAAACTCGTAGACATCCAGCTCTTGTTTCTTATAATTATCTACTTTATTGACGGCAAGCACGACCGGACGGCTGCTCCTGCGCAGAAGATCTGCCACCTGCAGGTCCGCGTCCACCATTCCGGTTCTTGCGTCCACCATGAAGATAATGACATCGCTTGTCTCCATGGCGATCTGCGCCTGCTCCCTCATCTGAGAGAGGATCACGTCGCTGCTGTCCGGCTCGATTCCGCCCGTATCGATCATGGTAAAGGAGCGCTCCAGCCAGGTAACATCCACATAGATCCTGTCACGCGTGACGCCCGGCGTATCTTTCACGATGGAAATCCGCTCCCCGGCCAGCGCGTTAAACAGTGTCGACTTTCCCACATTCGGGCGGCCGATAATTGCTACAATCGGTTTGCTCATACATTTGCCTCCCTTCAGGCGGCGCGGCTGCCTCTCCCAGCAGCGCATCTACAAACGCCCTGCCCGCCGCGTCGACGGTCCGGACCGGGACGCCCAGCCGGCAGCTGACGTCCTCCAGCGTCATATCATCCAGAAAAACATTTTCTCCATAGCGGAGCATATTGGACGGGATCAGCAGACATTCGCCTTTGTCGGCTGTCTGCATCTGCTTTGAGAGATCCTGACCGGTAATCAGCCCGGACACGGTGATCCGGTTTCCGAAAAAATCGTTCCGTATGGGATATACCATTGCAAAGACAGCCGGGAATTTTTCATGCACCATCTGAGCCAGGCCGCGGATCAGCGGCGCCGCAAGCTCTCCTGTCGCAATGGAAACACACCTGCTGCGCGCATCGCCGTCAATCACACGCAGATACTCCGCTACCTCGTCCTGCAGCAGACGAAGCATGCCGACGCCGTTTTCCAGCTGCTGATATCCTTCATATGCCGCGGCAGGCGGAAGCGGCTCGCCGGCCAGCAGATACCACTCATCCGAAGCATGGACGAGCCGCGTGCCATATTTCTCCAGAAAGCGCTCCTGCCACGCGTGAATCTGCCGCAGCACTTCTCTCGCGTCGTCTCCTGTAAACGCCTCCAGCGGATACAGTCCCTCGCGGTAATCCGTTAGTCCGACCGGCACAACGGACACACTCTGCAAAGCAGGCAGAAACGAAGCCAGATCTCCGAGTGTCCGGTCCAGCTCTGGCCCGTCATTCAGTCCGCGGCACAGGACAATCTGTCCATTCAGCGAAATGCCGGCTTTTGCCAGCTTTCCGGCCTTCTCCAGTGCCTCTCCCGCAAAGCGGTTGTGAAGCATTTCGCAGCGGAGCTGCGGATTTGTCGTGTGAAAAGAGATATTGATCGGCGCCAGATGATACCGGATGATCCGGTCGATATCATGGTCTGACATATTTGTCAGTGTCACATAATTTCCCTGCAGGAAGGAAAGACGCGAGTCATCGTCCTTAAAATAAAGTGTCTCCCGCATGCCCGGAGGCATCTGGTCAATAAAGCAGAACACGCACTGGTTTCTGCAGGAGCGGTAGGAATCCATCAGATTACTCTCGAACACAATGCCGAGATCCTCATCCTCGTCCTTTTCTATCTCCAGAAGCCACTCCTCATCCTCATCTTTTTTGCGGACCAGAAGCTCCAGATATTCATTTTCCATGTGATACTGGTAATCGAAAATATCTTCGATTTTACACCCGTTCATCTCAAGAAGCACGTCGCCGGGCTCCAGCTCCAGTTCGCAGGCGATGCTCCCCTCTATGATTTTTTTTATCACATGCTCCATGCCGCGCCTCCGATTCCCTCGACCATAATAGCAACTGAAGCGCAAAAAATCAAGCAAGGCGCTTTGATATTGACACTCCTGTTGAATAATGCTATAAATGAGATAATCACAATCATTCTTTTGTACAAACTGCATTGTACAGCACAAAAAACCTTCAGGACTGGAGATAAAATGTCTGATAATAAATATCTTGCCGGCGCAGTCCCGGTTGGCCCGCTGAAGCTGGTCGCACTTCCCGGCTGTGAGGAAATCATAAAGAAAGTTAACGACTATATTGTTGAATACCGCAGAGATCTTGTGCAGGAATTTCCGGAAAAAGCAGCGATTCACGGATGCTGCGAAGATAATTATATCGTCCAGTGCGAGCTGCCGCGGTTTGGTACCGGAGAGGCAAAAGGACTTCTCAACGAATCCACGCGCGGCACAGATCTGTTTATCATGGTGGACGTATGCAACTACAGTGTCACCTATAAGGCATTTGGCAGAATCAATCACATGTCTCCGGATGACCACTTCCAGAACCTGAAGCGCATCATCTCGGCCGTAACGGGCAAGGCGCACCGCATAAACGTCATCATGCCCTTCCTGTATGAGGGACGCCAGCACAGGCGCTCCGCCAGAGAATCTCTTGACTGCGCGGTCGCGATGCAGGAGCTCGCGAACATGGGCGTCGCTAATATCCTCACGTTTGACGCGCACGATCCGCGTGTCATGAACGCGATTCCTCTGCATGGATTTGACAACTTCTTCCCGAGCTATCAGTTTATGCTGGCGCTGATTGACGCCTATCCGGATATCTCATTTGATAAAGAAAGCATTGTCGTCATCAGCCCGGACGAGGGCGCGATGTCCCGCGCGATCTACTTCGCGAACATTCTGGGCGTCGACATGGGCATGTTCTATAAGCGCCGCGATTACTCGCAGATCGTCGACGGCAAAAACCCCATCGTCGCGCATGAATATCTGGGCGACAGCATCGAAGGAAAAGACTGCATCGTCGTAGATGACATGATCTCTTCCGGCGGAAGTATGCTGGATGTCGCGTCGCAGCTCAAGGAACGCGGCGCGCGGAACGTCTATATCTGCTCCACGTTCGGCCTGTTCACGGACGGGTTTGAAAAATTTGATGAATACTACGCCAGCGGCCTGATCTCCCGCGTCATTACCACAGACCTGATTTATCAGCAGCCCGAACTGCTCGAAAAGCCGTGGTATACGCCTGCAGTCATGGAGCGGTATCTGGCGAGCATTATCGATACGCTCAATCACGATATCTCCATCGACAAGGTGCGTGACAACACCTACAAGATCAATAAGCTTCTGAAACATCACCACGGCAAGGTTGTCGAATAAGCTCCAGCGCTGTGCCGCTCATCAGCGCTCCTGATACGGAAACGCGTCCGGGTAGTACCGAAGCGCCGGTCCTTGAATCGCGATTACGTCAAACCGGCAGCTGACGTCCTGGTCAACCTGCCATCTGGCCAGATAATAATCCGCCACCCTGGAAATCCGCCGCATCTTTTGATGCGGCACGGCTTCCTCCGGAAGCCCCAGGGTGGTGTTTTTTCGATATTTTACCTCGACGAACACGATCGTATCTCCGTCCTGCGCGATCAGGTCAATCTCTCCCTGCCGGCACCGGAAATTTCTGGTGAGGATCCGCATCCCTCTCTGCTGCAGATACGCGGCGGCCAGCGATTCTTTTTCAGTGCCGAGCTTTCTTTTGTTTTCCATACCAACTCTCCGCGCCCGTTGTAAAGCTTCAGGCGGTCAGACATAATTGTGGATAAAGCTTTTTCTGTGAATGGCTGTCGGCCCGTATTTTCGCAGTGCCTCGATGTGTTCGCGGGTGCCGTATCCTTTGTTCGAGGCAAAATGGTATTCCGGCATCAGCTCGTCATATGTTTTCATCAGTCTGTCCCGCGTTACTTTTGCGAGGATGCTGGCTGCCGCAATGCTCTGGCTCTTTGCGTCACCCTTGATGATGGGTACCTGCCGGATATCAAGCTCCGGAATGGTGACCGCGTCTACCAGCAGGAGATCCGGAACGACAGAAAGCTTCCGGACTGCCTCCCGCATTGCCTCATATGTAGCCTGCAGAATATTGATTTCATCGATCCTCTGAGGCGAGGCGGCTCCGACCGCGGCAGCGACTGCTTTTTCCATGATAATTTCATAGAGATCTTCTCTTCGCTTCTCGCTGAGTTTCTTGGAATCATTGATATAAGGGATCCGAAGCGCTTTTGGCAAAATAACCGCGCCCGCCATCACAGGACCGGCGAAGGGGCCGCGCCCGACCTCATCCACGCCACAGATGAAGCTGCACATGTCATATTCTTTTTCGAATGCGCAGAGCGCCTCCACGCGCGCCATTTCCTTCTCAAATTTCTCCCGGCGCTTTTTTTCTGCAAGCTCTTTTTTTGTCACGATTTGATCCTCTTATCCAATTCCGGTGTCCGTTTCCTTAAAAGCTGTTCATTTTCCGGCTGAGGGTTTCCAGAAAGCTGTCATCATTGATTTTCACAAAGAGCGCGTCCTTATCAGCCCGGCGGATTTCGATGCGGTCGCCTGTCAGCATGGACATCTTTGTGTCACCGTCGAAATACGCGGCCGCGTGCTCTGTCGTATTGTCCCGGCCAGGTCCGATTACGACGCTGATAGACTCGTCGCACGGCAGAACGATGCTGCGCGTGTTCAGCGCGTGCGCGGCCAGCGGCGTCATCAGAAACATTTCTGCGCGCGGTGATATAATCGGTCCCCCGACGGAAAGGCTGTATCCGGTGGATCCTGTGGGCGTCGAAATGATGATGCCATCTGCCTTGTAGGAATTCAGATACGCGCCGTTTACGTAGTTCTTGACTGTGATCATTCCCTGTGTCTCATCCTTCCGGATGACAACGTCGTTCAGCGCTATGTCGCTTTCTATTTGCTTTCCTCCGCGGAATACGCTGCCATGCAGCAGCATTCTCCGCTCAATCTGATATTCATCCTTCATCAGATGATCCATTGCGTCAAAGATGGAAGATCTGTCGATTTCGGCGAGATATCCGAGCGTTCCCAGATTGACGCCGAGCAGCGGGATCTGCCGGTCAATGGTATCTGTCGCGGACAGAATCAGTGTTCCGTCGCCGCCCAGCACAATAATGCACTCTGTGTCCGCAGGAATGCTGTCCGGGTTTGTGTAGCGGTAATGATTCGTCGCGGGACGCGCGCCTTCAGCGCAAAGTGTACACTCTCTCCCGTGGCTCTGCAGATACTCCATAATGGAGTGCGTGACGGATAATTCAGGATCCTTGATGGTATTTGTAATAACATAAAAATGATTCAATGCGGTCTCCTTACGTAAGCGCCTCATGCGCGCGGGTGACAGTTTTTTGTACTTCTTCCAGAATATCAGATTTACAGGTGTCTTTGCTTCCCTGATCCGGATTTTTCCGGAGATAAAGCAGATATTCGATATTTCCCTCAGGACCTCTGATCGGCGAGAAACTAAGTCCCTGAACCTGAAATCCTGCAGCTTCTGCAAATTCCGCAACCCGCGCGATCACCTCCTGATGAACGCCTGCGTCTCGGACAACGCCTTTTTTTCCAACCTGGTCCCTCCCCGCCTCAAACTGCGGCTTGATCAGACAGACCAGCTCCCCGCCGTCCTGCATAAGGTTTCTGACCGGTACCAGAACCTTTGTCAGGGAAATAAATGAGACGTCGATGGACACAAATACAGGTTTTTCCGCGATGGCGTCCGGCTCCAGATACCGGATATTCGTTTTTTCCATACACACAACGCGCGGATCACTGCGCAGCTTCCATGCGAGCTGCCCGCGCCCGACGTCGACGGCATAGACTTTTGCGGCGCCATTCTGCAGCATACAGTCCGTAAACCCGCCTGTCGAACTTCCGACGTCCATGCAGATGCAGCCGTCCAGCACAATCGGAAATACCTGCAGAGCTTTCTCCAGCTTCAGGCCTCCGCGCCCGACATAGGGCATCTGGTTTCCCCGGAATTCGATCTGCGCGTCTGCAGGGAATTTCATGCCGGCCTTGTCTTCCTTCTGGCCGCAGACGAAGATCTCCCCTGCCATAATCATCGTTTTTGCCCGCTCTCTCGAAGGTGCCAGCCCGCGCTGGACGACGAGCACGTCAAGCCGCTCTTTTCCAGCCATCGATTAACCCCTCTCCTGCGGCAGCTCCAGCGTGAAACGGCCGATTTTTCCGTTGCGGAATTCTTCGAGCAGAATATCCGCCGCTTTTTCCGTGGACAGCTCATTTCCGCGGACAACACAGTTCCTCGATCTCGCGATTCCGGTAAGTATTTCCGGCGGGTTTCCGCTCTCTTCCACTGCATACTGTGCCGCGAGCGCGCCGGGATACTGCTCCTGCATGCGTGTGATCAGACGAAGAGACAGCTCCTCCCTGTTCAGGATATTCTGCCGGATCGACCCTGTCAGCGCCAGCAATTCTCCAACCTCCGGATCCTCGAACTTTGGCCACAGGATTCCCGGCGTATCAAGCAGGTCGAGCCCCTTTTTCAGATGAATCCACTGCTTGCCCTTTGTGACGCCCGGCTGGTTGCCGGTCTTTGCGGAGGCACGGCCTGCAAGGGTGTTGATGAAAGTAGACTTTCCGACATTCGGGATACCGGCGACCATCGCGCGGATCGGCCGGTTTTTGAACCCGCGCCGCAGATTCCGTTCAATCCGCTCCTTGCAGGCTTCCTGAATCAGCCCCTGCACCTTGTTCAGATCCGCGCGGTTTCTAGCGTCAGCGAGCATGGCGCTGCTGCCATCCGCGCGGTAATAAGCCAGCCATGCCTTGTTTGCGTCGTCATCTGCCATGTCGGCTTTGTTCAGCACGATCAGCCGGGCCTTTCCCTGCCCCAGCTGCCGGATATCCGGATTGCGGCTCGCCTCCGGAATGCGGGCGTCCACAAGCTCAATAATCAGGTCGATCAGCTTCAGGTCTTCCTGCATCTGGCGTCTGGCCTTTGTCATATGACCGGGATACCACTGGATCTGGTTCATTGCGGTTCTCCTTCCAGTATCTTCAGATTACACGCGGCGATCATTTTCCTACAATTCCTCAGACAAAAGAAGCTGCCGCATAGATACGACAGCCCCTGAAACATCCGATATTATACTTATCTAAGCCGCTCTTTAACCTTTGCTGCTTTACCGACACGGTCTCTGAGATAAAACAGTCTCGCGCGTCTTACTTTACCACGGCGGACAACTTCGATCTTCTCAACATTCGGGGAATGAAGCGGCCATGTCTTCTCGACGCCGATTCCGTTTGAGGTCTTGCGGACGGTAAAGGTCTCGCGGTTTCCGCCGCCCTGACGCTTGATCACAACACCTTCAAACACCTGAATACGCTCACGGTTGCCCTCTTTGATTTTGCCGTGCACGCGGATGGTATCTCCTACACGAAACGGCGTGATTTCACTTTTCAGCTGTTCTTCTTCGATCTTTTTGATGATTTCGTTCATGACAAACTCTCCTTTATTGAAATGATGGATGTTCTTATCACCGATCAACGTGACAGCGGACCATCTGATATACATTCTCACCGGACTCCTCCGGTACAGACAACATATGATATTATAGCGGAATCATATGGAAAAATCAACTATTATTTACCGGAATCCAGCCTGTTTATTTGCCGGAATCCAGCCTGCTATTTACCGGCATCCAGACCAGTTTTCTAAAAAACGCCATACTAAAGAAACACAGATTAATTCGAGCCGGTCTGATCCCGGGAGCCGCGCGGTGATGGATTAAATCAGCGTTTCTCTAGAAGTCGGCGCAGCTCCAGCGCGCTTCTTCTGATGGCCAGAGGATCTTCAGCCAGAGAACCGCCGCGCAGAATCTTAACACAGCGGAATCCAAGCTCTTCCAGATGCTTCCACGGTATGGACAATGAAGACACCGCCCCTTCGCCGGACTCCGGCACGGCACGTTCAGCCGGTAAAACACCGGAGAGATCCACCACGGCGCAGGGCGTCTGGTCTCCGGCTATTTGGCTCAATGCGGCCAGGCACGGCTCCGGATCCTGGTCGGTCACAAGCACCAGAAAATCCTGCTTCGCAAACCGGCGTCTTTTTCTCTGGAGTGTCCTGCGGTTATAATTCAGAATTGTGCCATAGCGCGTAAGCTCCTGCGTCAGCTGCGCGGCATGTCTTTCCGCAGCCTCTGACCCCGTCCAGATACAGGTGACCGCATAGGACTTCTTCAGCAGATCCGGCCGCCGTTCTCTGGTCCGGCGGACCGCCTCGCCGTGGCGCCATTCTTCCACTTTCCTGTGGTCGCCCGAAAGAAGAATTTCCGGAACAGGTTTTCCGTGCCAGATTTCCGGGCGGGTGAAATGCGGATATTCCAGCAGATTATCCTGCAGAGACTCAAAATCAGCGGAAGTCTCGTTTCCCAGCACACCCGGAACAAACCGTGACACTGCGTCGATCAGCACCAGCGCGCCGAGCTCGCCGCCGGTCATAACGTAATCGCCGATCGAGATATAATCCGTCACAACCTCCTCCAGTACGCGCTCATCAATCCCCTCATAGTGGCCGCACAGAAGAATCAGGTCCTTCTCAAGGGAAAGCTCCTCGACCTTTGTCTGTGTGAGAACTTCTGCCTGCGGTGTCAGGTAGATCACGCGTGTTTCCGGGGAAGTGCGCGCCCTGGCACACTGCACGGCCTGCCAGACAGGCTCCGCTTCCATGACCATTCCGGCGCCGCCCCCGTAGGGATAATCGTCGACCCGCATATGTTTGTTTGTGGAAAACGCGCGAATAGAAACCGTGTCAACAGAAATCAGTCCATTTCTGATGGCACGGCCAATCACACTGTTTTGAACGGTCTCCTGAATCATCTCGGGAAACAGGGTTACAACCTGATAATTCATCCGGGTGATCATCCTTTCAGAAGAGTTTGATTATTTTTTATTCAGATCAAGAAGTCCCGGCAGCAGATGCACCGTCATCTTCTTTGCGTCAAGATCTGTGCGAATCGCGCTGGGCGGAATCACCGGGATCAGGATTTCTCCGTATACCGGACTGTCCACCAGATAGACGTCATTGGCGCCTGTCTGCAGCACATCGCGCAGTGTGCCGAGTGTCTCTCCCTCATCTGATTCTACGGACAGGCCGATCAGATCCGCGATATAATACTCATTTTCAGCAAGCGGAAGGGCGTCTTCGCGGGACACCAGGAGATCCGCTTTCCGGAAGCGCTCTGCCTCATCCATGGACCCGATATCTGAGAGCTTCAGGATTACCATGTTTTTGTGGTACTTCACACGCTCAACAGACATGCTCTCCTGCTTTCCGCGGCTCTCTACCACGACGGTTTTGAGCGCCGAGAACCTCCGCGAGTCGTCTGTCGTCGGAAAAACATTTACTTCTCCGCGGACGCCGTGCGGAGAAGTAATGATTCCAATTCTGAGAAAATCCTGCTTACTCAATGATATCTACGATCACTTTCTGGTCGCTCCTGGAAGAAGCTGCCTTTACTACGGCACGGATTGCCTTGGCGATCCGGCCGCGTCTTCCGATCACCTTGCCCATGTCCGACTCGGCGACCTTCAGTTCGATCCTGATATCATTACCGCGGGCAGATTCCGTGACGACGACATCGTCCGGATGCTCCACCAGCGCCTTTGCAATGACTTCTACCAGTTCTTTCATAAAACTTACCTCCAGCAATTCTTACTTTTCGATGCCGGCCAGTTTGAAAATTTTCTGAACTACTTCTGTGGGCTGCGCACCATTGTTGAGCCATTTCTTTGCTGCCTCTTCATTGACGGTGAATGCACTCGGATCCTGATTCGGGTCGTAGGTGCCGATCTCCTCGATAAATCTGCCGTCGCGCGGAGAAGTTGCGTTCGCAACAACGATTCTGTAGTAAGGTGCCTTTTTCTTTCCCATTCTTTTCAGACGAATTTTCACTGCCATTTTAAGTTATCCTCCATTGATATTAAT
Organism: Eubacterium sp.; assembly: GCA_017475785.1. The sequence continues at coordinate 12,149 of JAFVEX010000075.1, forward strand.
TAAATGAATAAATTTATATTACAAAGCTGCCGAAGGGCAGCCCTGCTGACCAGGTTATGTACCTCTGTGCGCAGACGCACTCTTTTTTATGAATGACCATGCCCCGGAGATCAGGGCGAGATCAGGGCGGAATCAGAACGGAAGGTGAAATCAGAACGGAAGGCGGAATCCGCCGAGCTTTCCGCGGCCGCCTTTCATCATGCCGCTCATCTGCTTCATCATCTTCCTGCTCTGGTTGAACTGCTTCACGAAGCGGTTTACCTCAGAAATATCTACCCCCGCGCCTTTTGCGATCCGCATCTTGCGCGATGGGTTGAGCAGATCGGGATTTGCGCGCTCCGCCGGCGTCATGGAATGGATCATTGCCTCTTTCCGCGCAAGATCCTTCTCGTCAATCATGCCTTCGATATCCTTCATTTTGCCGCCGACTCCCGGAAGCATATTCAGGACGCTGGAAAGCCCTCCCATGTTCTGCATCTGCGCCATGCTTTCCAGATAGTCATCAAATCCAAATGAGGCCTTGCGGATTTTCTGCTCCATCTCACGAGCCTTCTGTTCGTCGATGGCCGCTTCGGCCTTCTCGATCAGGCTCATTACGTCGCCCATTCCGAGAATCCGGCTTGCCATGCGATCCGGGTGGAACGGCTCGAGATCCGTCAGCTTCTCTCCCATACCGACATACAGGAGCGGCTTTCCGCAGACGGCCTTAATCGAAAGCGCCGCGCCGCCTCTGGTATCACCGTCGAGCTTCGTCAGGATCACGCCGTCAATACCGACCTTATCGCTGAAAGCGGAGGCGACGTTGACCGCATCCTGTCCGGTCATGGCATCCACAACCAGGAGTGAGATGTCGACCTTCACCGCCGCGCGAATATCGGAGAGCTCCTGCATCATATTCTCGTCGATCTCCAGACGGCCTGCCGTGTCAAGGATTATGATATCAAAGCCGTCTTTTTCGGACTTTTCAACCGCAGCCTTCGCGATATCCACGGGACTGTGGCTGTCGCCCATCGAGAACACCTCTACGCCCTGCTTCTCACCGTTTACCTGCAGCTGTTTGATCGCCGCCGGCCGGTACACGTCGCAGGCCACCAGAAGCGGTTTACGGCCTTTGGTTTTCAGCTGTCCGGCGAGCTTCGCGGCAGTCGTCGTCTTGCCGGCGCCCTGAAGACCGGCCATGAGGATCACAGTCCTCTCACCGGCAGGATTCAGCGGAAGCTCTGTCATCTCTGATCCCATCAGGCTTACAAGCTCATCATGGACGATTTTGATGACCATCTGTCCGGGGTTCAGGCCGTTCATCACGTCTTCGCCTACTGCCTTTTCCTGGACCGACTTCGTAAACGATTTTACAACCTTAAAGTTGACGTCGGCCTCCAGAAGGGCAAGCTTCACCTCCCGGAGCGCCTCCTTGACGTCCGCTTCCGTCAGGCGTCCCTTGCTTCGCAGCTTTTTAAATACATTCTGCAGTTTTTCACTTAAACTCTCAAATGCCATCTGCTATAATTCCTCACGTATGTCCGCGGCCGTCTCACGGATCTGCCGGAACAGATTTCCGGTTCTGTCCTCCTGTGTCAGGCCGTCCAGCCCTTCCTCCGCAAGCTTCATGATCCGCTCCACGTCTCTGCGGATTCCCAGAAACTTCTCCACCAGATGAAGCTGCTTCTCATATTCCTCGAGGGCGCGGTCGCAGCGCTTCACAAGATCGTGGACGCCCTGCCGGCTGATCCCCGCGTCGCGGGCGATCTCACTGACCGAAAAATCATGAATGACGATTCCTTCGTAGATCTGCTTCTGATGCTCAGTCAGAAGCTCGCCGTAAAAATCATATAACAATGAGCGCTTTACAAATGCTTCCATATAGTTCTCCAGAACGCTCCCGGCCGGAGACTTTTACCTGTAAAAAACACAAAATAAACGAGAGGCGGGAAAACCCACCTCTGCATATTACTCTGTTTGCGCAGCTGTGTCAAGTAAAAAATCTTGACACAGCTGTGATCCATGGCTGTTATTGTCGTTATGGCCGCTTCTGGTCCTCGCAGTGCGCCGCGCGGCAGCTTCCTGACGGCTGATTTCAGCACTTCTCAAGCTCTTTGCATTTTCTTTGATGTCTGATGTATTTCAGCGCGTCTCAAGCTCTTTGTATTTTCTGTGATGTCCGATATACTTGTACGCGGGACGAATGATCTTGCCGGTATTGACCATCTCCTCGATGCGGTGAGCAGACCAGCCTGAGATACGGGCAATCGCGAACAGCGGCGTGAACAGTTCCTTCGGAAAGTCCATCATCGTGTAAACAAATCCGCTGTAAAAGTCGACGTTTGCGCAGAGCGGTTTCAGCAGATTGCGCTTCTGAATGGTGCACTCCTTGCCAATCTCCTCCACCAGCTCGTACAGATGAAATTCTTCCTCCATCCCTTTTTCTACGGACAGCGCGCGGGCGAATTCCTTCAGGATCACGGCGCGCGGGTCAGATTTTGTGTAGACAGCGTGACCGATTCCATAGATCAGCCCGGAACGGTCAAAGGCTTTTTTGTCCAGCATCTTGTACAGATACCTGCGGATCTCATTTTCATCATCCCAGTTGGAGACATGTGATTTGATGTCTTTGAACATCTCCTGCACCTTCAGGTTCGCGCCGCCGTGACGCGGTCCCTTCAGAGAGCCGAGAGAAGCCGCCGTGGCGGAATAGGTGTCCGTCCCGGTCGAAGACACAACGTGCGTCGTGAAGGTGGAGTTGTTACCGCCGCCGTGCTCGGCGTGCAGAATCAGCGCGACGTCGAGAACCTTGGCCTCCAGCTCTGTATATTTCCCGTCAGGATGAAGCATCTGCAGCAGGTTTTCTGCAAGTGACAGATTCGGATCGGAGTTCCGGATGAACAGATTCTCGCCCTTCAGGTAATGCCTGTACGCGTGATAGCTGTACACCGCGAGAAGCGGCATCTTTGCCACGAGACTCAGTGACTGCCGGACAAGATTCTGCACATCTACGCGCTCCGGCTCCGGATCATACGAGTACAGTGACAAAACACATTTCTGCAGAGAGTTCATGATGTTCTTGCTCGGGGAACGCATGATATAGTCACGCGTAAAATCTCCGGGCAGCTCACGAAAATCCGTCAGAATGTCCACAAACTCATCCAGCTCCTCCTTCGTCGGCAGGCTGCCGAACATCAGAAGATACGAGATTTCCTCAAATCCAAAACGTCTGTTCCGGATACCATTCACCAGATCCACCATGTTGTATCCCTGGTAATACAGCCTTCCCTCCGACGGGCGGGTGCTGCCGGAGGCATTGGTTTTATGACCGACAACATCCGAAATCTCCGTCAGACCAGTCAGCACGCCTTTTCCGTTGGAATCACGCAGACCGCGCTTGACATCATATTCCTGATAGAGCGCCATGTTGATCTTACCAGACTTCCGGCCTTTCTCAACGAGACTCTCCAGATTTCTTCCTCTTCTCTGTAATTCCATAAAGCCCCTAGTTCCTTTCCTCTTTTAACTTCCCCTCAAACGTACGGATATATTTATTCAGATTTTTCTGCAGCGTCTCCTTTGACGCATACAGATGATACGCGTTCTCATAAGGCTGTCTCGCCTCAATCTCAAACGTCAGGTTTCCGTCCAGCGTGCGGATCATGTGCGAGACGAGTACTACGCCGTACACATGGTACTGGTTCCCGCCGTACGCGTCAATTTCGCTGTCGTTTTTCACGTCACACTCGTAATAAAGCGCGAGCAGGTTTGGCGTTTCCTCATCGATTACAGCAGTCCCGTCCAGTGTTCCGTCATCCGTGTACAGTACCGTCTCACCTGTAAACCGGATTTTTTTCACGGAAACACTCGATTTGTCGATCCAGAAGGAGGCGCTGCCATCTTCCTCGGGGTACACGTCATAATCGCTGAACGCATTTTCTTTTTTCAGCACAGTCTCACATTGTTTTTTGATGCGCTTGATATCCTTGTCGCTGAGCTCTGCCGACTCCATCACAAACGAATCCGCCTCGCTTACTGTCACGGATATGCTGTCTTTTTGCGGCTTTGTGCCCTCCGGCAGCTCACTCTCCTCGAGATCCACTGTCGCTGTCACAGTCTCGCCTGACTTCAGATGATCGGATGGCGACACCGTGCAGACAACATAGGCATCCCCCACCTGCCGGAACACACGCTCGTCTGTGCTCATATATGGTGAAATACCCGAAAAATCAAGCGTGAAATCCTCGAACAGATCAATTGGCTGAATTTCTTTCAGGTCTTTGATTTCGATAGTTTCCTCATCACCGGTAAATTCAATGCCATAATCAGCGAGCGATTCATTGTCATAGGAAAATGAAACCTTCACCTTATCTCCATTTTCCAGATTCTCTGTCTTAGACACCGTCATCTGATAAAGCTGGTCGATAAAGTCCCCGCTGCGGCCCGAGTCAATTGCGCTGCTGAGATCTTCATATGCTGTGCGGTCTTTTTTCTTAAGCTGGGGAAGGATATCTTCCGCCAGATTATTCTTGTTAAGAGACGCTTCCAGCACAGCTTCTCCGTCATAGCCGCTCACAGAATATTCCAGATAGGCGCGCAGATCATATATAACCGGTTTGCTGTGGCGAACAAAATAAACGATCAGGAAAACCACACCTGCCGTTACCGCCAATCCAAGCAATACCCGGAGAAATTTCAGCAAACCCTTCATTTGTCTGATTCCCTTTCTTTTCAACTCCCCTGTTATACTCAGTAACGAAATGCGCAGCAATTCGTTACTGAGCTGCGCCGGTCGTGTGCCGCTTCTGCGGCGTCATTTCCCTGCACAACCGTACGCATAAGATTATACGGCTAACGAAAAACGGCAATATTTTTGTCAGCCAGTATATTTTTCCGTATAATGATACAAGATATTCATAAAATTTACAACTCAAACAAGTGAGCCATCCGGATTTTATGTCCCGGTTGAATTTAAATTGTGTGCAACCATCTTGCTGCCAATCAATTTTTCCGCCTGACCACTTGAAAAAAAGAGCTGACTTTGCTAATGTGTAAGAGACAGAAAAAAAGTCGAAAATCCTTTGGCATTTAAGGATTTTCGACCCATCAAGAGCCGGAAATCAGACTCGAACTGACGACCCCTTCATTACGAGTGAAGTGCTCTACCGACTGAGCTATTCCGGCTTGTGCGAAAGCACAGGTTCCATTATACATGATTCCGAAAAAATTTCAACCAGAATTTTAGGGGATCTTTGTCTGTTCTTTTTCAGAGGATATTATGCAGAAAGATATCGCCTCAAGAAACATCGCAGAGCTTGTTGACCATTTTCAGAAGGGATGCAAGAAGAACTGCATCCAGAAGCTGGGACTGGAAGTAGAACATTTTCTGGTCAGGCGCGGGACGCGCACTGCTGTCACCTATTATGAGCCGCGCGGCGTAGAGTGGGTTCTGAAGCAGCTTCACGATTCCTTTCCGCAGGCAGAGGTCCACAACGACCACCTGATCGGCTTTTATAACAACGATTACGCGATTTCTCTGGAGCCGGCGGCGCAGATCGAAATCAGCATTACGCCGCAGGAAAGCCCCGGTGTGATCGGAAGGATTTATCAGTCCTTCCGGGAGCTGATTCAGCCGGTTCTGGACGCGGAGGATTACGTACTGGAGACGAAGGGCTACCAGCCTGCGAGCCGTGTGAATGATCTTCCGCTGATTCCAAAGGAACGCTATGAATTTATGGACCGGTATTTCCAGTCTGTCGACACCCGCGGCCGCAACATGATGCGGGGAACTGCCTCTGCGCAGATTTCCATCGATTACTGGAGTGAGCGTGATTTTGTCCAGAAGATCCGCTGCGCGTATATTCTGATGCCCGCTATCAAGCTGCTCACGGATAACACAGCCGTCTTTGAGGGCGAACCTTATTCAGATTATCTGGCCCGCACACAGATCTGGAATCACGTTGACCGGGACAGGTGCGGCATTCTTCCGGGGCTTTTTGACGCGTCATTTGGCTTCATGGCATACGCGGAGTACATCTGGAATCTGCCGCTGATCTTCCAGCCGAATGATGGAGATCCGGTTTACACCGGCGCGAAGCGTGTGCGGGAGCTCTGGGCTGACCGTCTCTTTACACCGGAGGACATTGACCACGTGCTGTCCATGGTATTCCCGGACGCGCGGCTGAAGCATTATGTCGAAATCCGCGGCGCGGACAGCATGCCGTATCCGTATCTCATGGCCTATCTGGCTCTGATAAAAGGAATCTTTTTCCACAGCAGCGTGACATCTGCCATTGTGGGACAGTTTGAGGAAGTCCGGGAAGATGATATTCGCGCTGCTGAAGACAGTCTGATTCACAGCGGCTATGACGGCATGATCTATGGAATGTCTGCTTATGAATTTATCCGCAAAATTCTGCTGCTCGCGGAACAGAATCTGTCACCGGAGGAAAAAGAGCTTCTCAATCCGATGAAAGAACTGGCTGATGCCCGCACGACACTCGCAAAGCAAAACAAATGAGACACACCTATATTGCGAAAGGCATTTTATGAAGAATATATATCAGGAATACAGGGAGGCAATTGAACAGGATTTCCAGGCAAACGCGCAGGGCGCGCTGGAAACGCGCCGGTATCTGGAGGAAAACGGGATCGTCTATCACGGCAACATTGTCCGCACGCTCGGAATTCCGTGTATCTATACAGAAGCAGAAATTGAGCGTTTCAGCGATCTGGTCCGGATCATGTACGGTATTTTTGAGAAGGTGATCCGGCGCTATCTGGAGGACGCGTCTTTCCGTGCGCTGTTCCCCTTTTCCCGGGAGCTTGAGGAGCTGATTCTGACGCCGGCGGGCTATGACTCTCTCCTGCCGGTCGCGCGGTTTGATATTTTTTATAATGATGAAAGCGGGGAGATCAAGTTCTGTGAGATCAACACGGACGGAACCAGCGCAATGAACGAGGATCGGGTCATGAATCAGGCGCTCGCGCGTCTGAACCCGGCGCATCAGGCCATGCTGAAAAAGCACCGCTTCCGGACATTTGAGCTGATGGACTCCTGGGTAAAAACATTTCTGGAACTGTATCACTCCTGCGACGGCGCGGTGGAAAAGCCGCACGTCGCCATTGTTGATTTTCTGGAAGGCGTCGAAATCGCGGAGTTTTACGAGTTCGCGCGCCGGTTTGAGAAGGCCGGCGTCACCTGTGAAGTCTGTGAGATCACAGAATTGTCCTACCGGGACCATGTCCTATACTCTCCTTCCGGAAAACCAATTCAGGCAATTTACCGGCGCGTTGTGACGACGGATGTGATGGAGCACGCAGCGGAAATCAGGCCGTTTCTGGATGCCGTGCGCAGCCGAGATGTCTGTATCATCGGCGCGTTCCGGACGCAGGTGGTGCACAACAAATGGATTTTCAAGCTTCTGCACGACGAGCCTGTCCGCGCCTTTCTGTCTGAAGAAGAGCGTGCGTTCATTGACGCGCATATTCCTTTTACGGCACTTCTGGAAAGCAGCCGCTGTGACCTTGATGAAGTGATCCGGACGAAAGACCGCTGGCTGATTAAGCCGCTGGATTCTTACGGATCACAGGGCGTTTATGCCGGGTGCGACTGCTCTGCGGAAGACTGGGAGGCGCTCGTCCGTAAATGTGCCGGCCCGGATTATATTGTGCAGGAATTCTGCCGGCCGCACCGCATGATGAACATCGATTTCATCGAAAAAGAGCCCGCCTTCGCGGATTTCGCGACGATGGCGGGACTCTATGTATACAACGGCTCTCTGGCCGGCATCTATTCCAGACTCTCGGCAGGAAATATTATTTCCAGTCTTTACAATGAGCGGGACAATGCCTCACTGGTGCTTCTTTCTTAACAATCAGTGCTTCGTACCTTTTCCGCCCCGCTTTGCAAGGCGAAGCTTGCTCAGGGAGATCTGCCCGTCTCCATAAGGCACGGTGCAGTCTTTTCCCTTTTTGACAAGCATGGCGGTTTCAACGCGGTCTCCATCTATGAGTTTGATGCCACGGGTGCCGACCGCGTTCTTTTTCATCTCAGGAACATCTGCGAGCGCGAACTTCAGGAAATAACCGTTCGATGTCTGCAGGACAGCCATATCATAGCCGTCCGTCCACGAGACGTCCACAAGGCGGGTCTCCGGCTCTCCGAGCTTCGTCGCAAGCGCGGTTCTGCGGGAGGTATCAAACTCTCCTCCATCTACAATCTTGACCATGCCGGTGTTCGTCGTAAACAGGAGCTTCTGTCCTCTGATCTGCTCTACCGCGCAGGCAAACAAAATCACCTCCTGGCTGGCAGAGTAATTGCTGAGATTGTCCACGGGCGTTCCCTTGTCGCGGAATTTACCATAGGGAATGTCCTTCACGCGCGCCATATGCACATTTCCGAGGTCCGTGAAAACAGCGATCCGGTCGCTTGTCATGCAGCGTATGATATATTTGTTCTCTTTATCTGCCGCTTCCTGGTTCCGCTCATAGACCGACGGGTCCACACTGTGCGTGTAACCGAAGCGATCCATCAGTACCACGACGGGAAGGTCCTCCGGCTCCTGCTCTTCTGTGATCACCGGAGCGGCATCTTCGATCTGGGTCCTGCGCGGCTTTGCGTAGCGCTTCTTGATTCCCTCCAGGTCGTCCAGAATCACCTGTGCCATCGTGTCGTAGTCGTTCAGAATTTCCTCATAGCGCGCGATTTTTTTGATGGTTTCTTCGTTCTCCTTGTAGAGCGCGTTGATCTCCAGCCCGATCAGCTTCGCCAGGCGCATCTCCAGGATCGCCGTGGCCTGCCTGTCTGTAAACCGAAGCTCCCTCGCCTGTTTCTCGCTGGCTTTTTTTCTGAACTTTATGCCGTCTGTCACGCCCATGGTGAGACATGCCTTGACCATTTTCTGATCCTTGGAGCCCCGCAGAATTTCAATGATAAGATCAATCACATCTACAGCGCGGATCAGACCCTCCTGGATCTCTTTTTTGTCCAGCTCTTTTGTCAGGAGCGTCTGGTACTTTCTCGTTGTGATCTCGAACTGGAAATCAACGTGCGCCTCCAGCACCTGCTTAAGCCCCAGCGTCTCCGGTCTTCCGCTGGAAACCGCGAGCATATTGACGCCGAACGTATCTTCCAGACGTGTCTTTTTGTAAAGAAGATTCCTGATCCGCTCTACATCTGAACCCTTTTTCAGTTCGATGACCATCCGGATGCCTTCTTTC
>JAFVEX010000076.1 GCA_017475785.1 Eubacterium sp.
CCTTCGACCTTCAGGTGCCGGATTTCATACAGCTTTGAACTGAACGGGATATAGCGCTCAATCCCATGATGCGGCTGGATAAAATCCACGTCAATTTCTTCCCGGACATGAAAAACATGCCTGACTGTTGTGTCGATGGTGACGTCAAACCGCTCAGTGATATAGTCATCCGGATCTGAGTCGTTATAAACCGCTGCCGCCGTAACGGCGCGCGCCGGCAGAAGCGCTGCCGGCACCGCGGCAAACAGGATCGCAAGGCAAAGAAGGCAGCTTTTCAAAAGCCGCCCTCTGCTCAGTCTGTTTCTTTGATTCATGTGTTTCATCATCTCTGCTTCTCCGGACCGCCTCTCCCTGCGCAAGTACAGCGTTCGCAAAATAACTGGCCTAATGCGTAGGTCCAGTTATTTAAGATACGATGTACGAAAGTATCGTTTATTCCGGTCTGCGGTTCTGTGTAATCAGAACTGAACATTCACATTCTGCCGCTCAGCCTCGCTGCCGACTTCAAACATCGCGCGCCGCGTGAAGTTGAACAGCCTCGCGATAATACTGCTCGGGAACATCTCGCATTTGTTGTTGTACTTTTTGACAACCGCGTTGTAATACTTTCTTGAATTCGCGATATCCTGCTCGACCTGCTGGAGCTGCCCCTGCAGGTTCAGAAAATTGGTGTTCGCCTTAAGATCCGGATACGCCTCGGCGACCGCAAACAGCGTCTTCAGCGCGCCGGTCAGCTGATTCTCTCCTGCCGCCCGCTCCTCAATCGAGGATGCGTTGCTGATCTTCGTCCGCGCCGCGGTGATGTTCTCCAGCGTCTCCTTTTCGTGCTTTGCGTAGCCCTTTACGGTCTCGACGAGGTTCGGGATCAGGTCAAACCGCTTCTTCAGGTAGACATCCATGGTGGAAAAGCCCTCTTCCACGCTGTTCCGCGCCTTGATAAAGCCGTTGTAGGTTACGATCAGCCAGATGATGATCAAGATGACGATAATTCCGATAATGACTCCTGCGCCCATTCTTATATCCTCCCAAATTCAGCTGTTTTTCAATCCTACATGTATCGGGGCACCAAAAAGTACTCTGAAACAGAGCCGCTGCCCACTACACAAAAAGCCGTGCAGAACCCGTCGGCTCCGCACAGCTCCTGTAGGATTCCTGTCTATTACAATACCACAGACCTCCATTTTTGTACAGCGACTCTCTGCTGCCGCCGCTCAAAATCAATTAACTCAGATCTCACACCTCAATATTCGGAATCTTGGCAAAACTCTCCGCGAGCTCCTCGTCCGTCGGAATGTAATCGATCATTCTGCCGTCATTGTATGCTTCATACGCCGTCATGTCGAAGTAGCCGGTTCCGGTCAGGCCGAAGATGATGGTCTTCTCCTCGCCGGTCTCCTTGCACTTAAGGGCCTCATCGATGGCCGCGCGGATCGCGTGGCTGGATTCCGGTGCCGGAAGGATTCCCTCGACACGGGCAAACTGCTCGGCTGCCTGGAATACAGATGTCTGCTCGGCTGTGCGCGCCTCCATGTAGCCGTCATGGTACAGCTGGGACAGCACCGGGCTCATGCCGTGATAGCGCAGGCCGCCTGCGTGGTTCGGCGACGGGATGTAATCGTGGCCGAGGGTATACATTTTCGCCATCGGGCAGACCTTTCCAGTATCCGCGAAATCATAGACAAATTTGCCGCGTGTGAAGCTCGGGCAGGATGCCGGCTCCACCGCGATGATCCGGTAATCCGCCTCGCCGCGCAGCTTCTCGCCCATAAACGGCGCGATCAGTCCGCCGAGGTTGGAGCCTCCGCCGGCACAGCCAATGATGATGTCCGGCTTGATGCCGTATTTGTCGCACGCCGCCTTGACCTCAAGACCGATGACAGACTGATGCAGCAGCACCTGATTCAGCACGCTGCCCAGCTCATAGCGGTAACCATCGCTGGAAGTAGCCACTTCAACCGCCTCGGAAATCGCGCAGCCAAGCGAACCGGTTGTTCCGGGATGCTCTCTGTTGATCTGCTGACCGATCTTCGTCTCCATGGAAGGAGAAGGTGTGACGGAAGCGCCGTAGGTACGCATGACTTCGCGGCGGAACGGCTTCTGCTCATAGGATACTTTGACCATGTAGACCTTGCAGTCGATGTTAAAGAAAGAACACGCCATCGAGAGCGCCGTGCCCCACTGACCCGCGCCGGTCTCCGTCGTGACACCCTTCAGACCCTGCTCCTTTGCGTAGTACGCCTGTGCGATCGCGGAATTGAGCTTGTGGCTGCCGGATGTGTTGTTTCCCTCAAACTTATAGTAAATATGTGCCGGCGTGTCCAGCGCTTTCTCAAGGAAAACCGCGTGTGTCAGCGGCGACGGACGGTACATTTTGTAGAAATCCTGAATCGGCTGCGGAATCGGAATGTACGCAGTGTCATCGTCCAGCTCCTGCCGGATCAGCTCATCGCAGAAAATCGGCTGCATGTCCTCAAACTTCAGCGGCTGCAGCGTGCCCGGATGAATGAGCGGCGCCGGCTTGTTCTTCATATCGGCGCGCATATTGTACCAGCTGGTGGGAATCTCACTTTCTTCAAGATAAATTTTGTACGGAATCTTTGTTTCGTTTGTCATTTTACTTCTCCTCTCGTATTGGTGGTTGCCTGGGAATTGTAACTATCAATAAACCTGAGACGCGCCTTTGCATGTTCCCATGCTGCCGCATCTGCTATGAGACGGAACTTTTCATACAAAAAGATCCTGTCCCACATCGCTGGGACAGGATCGTAATATCCTGCGGTGCCACCCGGCTTGACACATTCGTGTCCACTCTGTGTGTACCATACATACTCCGGCCGCTTTTCTTTCGTATTCTGCTTCCGCCGCCTGCACATACACTGACGTTTGATCACGGAGTGTCCGCTCCGTCTCGCATACTCGAACGAATAAACATCTTTCTGCTCGCCCTCAGGAGTCCATTCGGTCTGTCATTGTCTGCCGCGCTCCCACCATCCGCAGCTCTCTGAAAAACAGGAGGACTGACCTACTCACTCTCCTTCAACGGTTTAACACAGTATAGCACAGACAAATAGCAGGCGCAAGAAAATATTCCTTTTTTACATCACACTCAGTTCCATGCCCGTCCGGATGAACCGGAACATCCTGACAGCCCCTTTATAGTAGAGCTCTTCCGCTCTCTCAAACGCCTCTGACAGCTCCATCGGGGCGTCTACAGTTGTCATAAGTGATTGAATACCGTGGGAAAAGATCTGTTCAGCTCCTTCCCCGAGAGAGCCTGATAATCCGACCGCCGGGACGCCTGCTTTTTTGCAGTGCTCTCCGACGCCCTGCATGACTTTTCCAAAACAGGACTGCCAGTCTGTGCGTCCTTCGCCGGTCACGACAAGATCTGTCTCGGCAAGCATTTTGTCAAATCCGATCAGCTTCAGAACCGCCTCGATGCCTGACTGCAGTTTTCCGCCCAGAAAAACCATCAGCGCTGTGCCGAGTCCGCCGGCCGCTCCTCCGCCTGCGAGTTCATCGGCGTTAACTCCAAAATCACGCAGCAGCAAATCCCGGTAGCGGATCATGCCGTTTTCCAGCCGTTCGAGAATCTCCGGCGTTCCGCCCTTCTGTGCGCCGAATGTGTACGTCGCGCCGTTTTCGCCGCATAAAGGGTTGTTTACGTCACACATGATTGTGGTATTGGTCTTTTTGATCCGCGCATCCAGCCCGCTGACATCGATCCGGGCCAGTTTCTCGAGATCCTCGCCGAACCCTTCCAGCTCATTTCCATCCGCGTCCAGCAGCCTCGCGCCGAGCGCGCGGATACATCCAATGCCGCCGTCATTTGTCGCAGATCCGCCGATCGCGATATAGATGTTTTGAAAGCCTTTGTCCAACGCATCCCGGATCATCTCGCCGGTTCCGAATGACGTTGCTTTCAACGGATTTCTCGCATCTTCCGGAATCAGTGTGAGTCCGGAAGCCGCCGCCATCTCCATCACTGCGGTTTTTTCATCGATTTTCCCGTAATACGCATTTATCTGACACATGTGCGGATCGTGCACGGTCAACGTTACGCGCTGCCCGCCTGCCGCGGAAAGTACCGCGTCCGTCGTACCCTCGCCGCCGTCCGCGACGATCACGCCCGCGCAGCTGCATTCCCCAAACACTTCCCCCGCAGCCTTTTTAAGGAGGCTGATCGTCTGCTCAGAGGTCAGTGTCCCCTTAAAAGAATCCGAGGCAAATAATAATCTCATAGTTTTTCCTCTTTCTGTCAGGAGTTTCCTGACATTCCTGCAGACATCAAGCTTGAGAAGAGTGACCGTTTTTTCCACCAAAACCCACTTGACACCTGCGTGGGCGTCTGATAGAATTTAACAGTCGCCAATCCGTTGAGACAGTTTCCGGCACAGGGCGGACAGCGGATCCGGCGCGGTTATATCTGCTGCTATAGCACAGGCGGTAGTGCGCATCCTTGGTAAGGATGAGGTCACCAGTTCGAGTCTGGTTAGCAGCTGGGTAAAGAGAGTGTTTATGCACTCTCTTTTTTTTTGCTTTCAGAAAAGCAGGAATGGCAAACACGACGCAAAACATCATTGAAAAATAATGCTTCAAGTGTTATATTGAACATAGTAAAAGGCGTTACCGATAGACGGTTGCCTGATCTTAATTAGCTACAGAAATAGCCGCTTACGTTGTCATGGTTGGCGGCTATTTCTGCGTTCTATTGCTATCTTTACCAATCTGGTAACCGATCGCAAAGCATGTTCCGCATAAGCTGAGAACACCTATTATAATACCGATTACGTCCATTGGCGTAAGTCCCCCTTTCACCAGATTCCTGTGTAACAGGTTTCTATGTAATCGGGGATTCACAGTATCCCCGCAGAAGGCTAACCGCCTACCGCATATGGTAACGCCGGTATCTATTATATCCAGATTATGAAAATTAAGCAAGGACTGTCATTGCTATTCTATAGCACAGGCGATAGTGCGCATCCTTGGTAAGGATGAGGTCACCAGTTCGAGTCTGGTTAGCAGCTGGGTAAAGAGAGTATTTTTGCACTCTCTTTTTTGCTTTCAGAAAAGCAGATGAAAGGCAAGAAAGGTACTTTATCCCTTGACTTTAGCCAGCTAACACTCTAATATTGTAACCGGAAAAACTACAATATTATGGAGGAGAACCCATGAAAAACAAACTTATGGCAGCAACCCTTGCGGCATGTATGATGTTTTCACTCGCAGCATGCGGCAGCAGCTCTGAGAGCGCAGCCGATACATCTGCGGCTCCTGCGGCGGCATCTGAAGCGGCTGAGGCAGTTTCCGAGGCAGCAGACGCGGCTTCTGAGGCGGCGTCCGAGGCGGCTGAGGCAGTTTCCGAGGCGGCCGATGCGGCTTCTGAGGCAGCATCCGAGGCGGCTGACGCGGCTTCTGAGGCAGTTTCCGAGGCAGCTGATGCAGCTGCTGACGCAGACAGTGATCTCGCGTATGTGCAGGACAAGGGAACCCTGGTCGTCGGCATCACAGATTTCGAGCCGATGGATTACATGGATGAGAGCGGCAACTGGATCGGCTTCGACGCGGATCTGGCAACCGCGTTCGCGGAGAGCCTCGGCGTATCTGTGGAGTTCCAGGAGATTGACTGGGACAACAAGATTCTGGAGCTGGACGGCAAATCCGTCGACTGCATCTGGAACGGCATGACGCTGACCGATGAGGTCACAAGTGCCATGGACTGCACCGCGCCGTATCTGAACAACCAGCAGATCGTCGTCGTAGCAGCTGACGTAGCCGACCAGTATCAGGATGAGGCGAGCCTCGCGGATCTGAGCTTCGCGGTGGAATCCGGCAGCGCAGGCGCGGCAGTCGCGGAGGAAAAGGGACTGGACTACACAGAGGTCAGCAACCAGGCAAACGCGCTGATGGAAGTTGCCGCAGGCACATCCGGCGCGGCGATCATTGACTCTCTGATGGCGGCAGCAATGGTCGGGGAAGGCACCAGCTACGAAGACCTGACCACAACAGTCGGTCTGACCGACGAAGAATATGGCGTTGGCTTCCGCAAAGGCTCCGACCTGGCAGCAGCGGCGGATCAGTTCTTCAAAGACTCCTATGCTGACGGCTCTATTCAGACAATCGCAGAGACCTACAAGGTGCAGGGCGCGCTGATTGCGCAGTAAAATGCAGGCATGCTTCATAACGGTTCAGCCGCGAAAAGCTGCATGATACAATAAGACTGCTGCCCGGGTGCTGGAAGCAGCTCCCGGGCAGCATTTTTTGAACAATGATGGATGAAAACCGTGCTTCCTTAAATTATGTGGGGGTTTTATGGATACATTTATCCAGCAGTTTCCGATTGTTCTGCATTCTCTGAACGTCGGCTTTCTGCAGACATTAAAATTATTCGGCATCACGCTCCTCGGCGCGCTTCCGCTGGGTCTTGCCATCTCTTTTGGAACCCGTTCTAACGTCGGCATTATCCGGAGCATTTTTAAGATTATCGTCTGGGTCTTCCGCGGAACCCCGCTGATGATCCAGCTTCTGATCATCTATTATTTCCCCGGTCTGGTGATGCACAACGCCATCTGGGGCGGGGGTGAGCGAGGACGCTTTCTCGCCGCGTCGGTCGCGTTTATCCTGAATTACTCCTGTTACTTTTCAGAAATATACCGGGGCGGCATTCAGAGCATTCCGATCGGACAGGAAGAAGCCGGCCTCGTGCTTGGCATGTCAAAGCGTCAGATTTTCGTGCACGTAAAACTCCTGCAGATGATCAAGCGAATCGTCCCTCCGATGTCAAATGAAATTCTGACACTGGTCAAGGACACCTCTCTCGCCCGCATCATCGCGCTGCAGGAAATCATCTGGGCAGGCCAGGCGTTTATGAAGGGCTCTCAGGGGATCTCCGGCGCCATCTGGCCGCTGTTCTTTACGGGTATCTATTACCTGGTTTGCAACGGCATTCTGACAATTGTGCTGGACCGCGTCGAAAAGAAGCTGGAGTTTTTCCGCTGATTTCAATGATCAGAGACAACCGGGGTGCCTGTTCCTGGATGAGCGCTGCGCTCTGCCGGAACACCAGCCCCCAGATGACTGCATATGAACACGGGAGAATGATCAAATGGCAATATTAGATGTACAACATATCTGTAAGTCTTTCGGGCACACGGAAGTGCTGAAGGATATCAGTTTTTCTCTGGAAGAAAGCCACGTGCTTTCCATCATCGGATCCTCCGGAAGCGGAAAAACGACCCTGCTGCGCTGCCTGAATTTTCTGGAGCGGCCGGACAAGGGCGTGATAAAGGTGCGCGGCCAGGCGATTTTTGACGCTTCTGCCGGATTAACGGAAGCGCAGATCCGCCAGAACCGTCTGCACTTCGGGCTTGTGTTCCAGTCCTTTAATCTGTTTCCGCAGTACACAGCGCTGGGCAATGTCATGCTGGCCCGGGAACTGGAGGCAAAAGCGCGGCCGGATTACAAGGCAAATAAAAAGGAAATCCACGACGAGATCGAGGCGCAGGCAGTGGCGCTTTTGAAGCAAATCGGACTGGGAGACCGCATGCAGAACTATCCGCACCAGCTCTCAGGCGGACAGTGCCAGCGTGTGGCAATTGCGCGCGCGCTTGCGATGCAGCCTGATATTCTTTGCTTCGATGAGCCGACCTCCGCTCTGGATCCGGAGCTCACCGGCGAAGTGCTGAAGGTTATTCGTGAACTCGCCGAGCAGAAAACAACCATGATCATTGTCACGCACGAGATGGCTTTCGCGCGTGATGTCGCAGATCACGCGATCTTCATGGATGAAGGATACATTCTGGAACAGGGGAACGCAAAAGAACTGTTCGAAAACCCGCGAAAAGAACGGACCAGACAGTTCCTGAACCGATATTGATAAGACGTGGTTCCTGGTGTATGGAGTTTTTGGACTGAATTTTTGGACTGAATTTTTGGACTGATTTTTTGAACTGATTTTTTGCGCAGAATTCTTCTTACAATGATTATGTCAATTCTGTGCGCATGAGCAGGGCATCTTCCACAGGTTTTGTGTAATAGCGTTTCCGGGTACCGATGGGGATAAACTCCTGCGTTTCATACAGGCGGATGGCAGCTTCATTGGAAGCGCGCACCTCGAGATAAATATTCCTGCAGCCGCGCTGCCGGGCCAGATGTTTCAATTCAGAAACCAGTGTCCGGCCGATTCCTTTTTTCCTGCAGGAACTGCTGACGGAAACATTGGTAATGTCTCCCTCGTCCGCCGCGAACAGGCATCCGATATAGCCTGCGGCCGCTGTCCGCGGGATCCCGGACGCCAAGGCAGTCCCGGGTGTCGGGGCAGTCATCGACGGCCCTTCTGACGGTTCTGCTTTTATCTCCTCTGTCATGTATTCCGCAGTCAGAAACAACGCCTGAGGATCCTCCAGATACCGGGCAAAATCACGCCGGCCCCAGGGTGTCGAGAAATTTTCCGACTCAATGGCCGCGACGATATCCAGATCTGATTCCGTCATTTTTCGGATACGTATCCGGTTTTCCTGATTTTCGAATCGTTTCAAATTGTATCCTTTGCTTTTAGCTGTCTCTGCATTGTCCATAGCTGCATCTTCGTGTGAATCTATTCTGTGCGTATTCCTGCCCTTATTCTGCGAGCGTTTATCTGCGTTCATTCTGTACGCTTTTTTCGCTATTGTCCTGTACGCATTGTCTGCTCTCGTTCTGCGCGCTTTTGTCTGCTCTCGTTCCGCACGCTTTTGCCTGCTCTCGTTCCGCGCGCTTTTGCCTGCTCTCGTTCTGCGTGCTTTTGTCGTTATTGTCCTGTACGCATTGTCTGCTCTTATTCTGCCATTATTATGCGTGCGTTTCCTGCTCGCGCTTTGCTCTCTCCCGCTCCGCCTGAGACAGGCGCAGATAATCCGGGGCATGTTCTTCAGCCGTCTGGATCTTTCCTTCTTTCATATACCGCACGGCAAGCACTGCCAGCGCAGCTGCTCTTTGCCTGGCATGATGCGGCGGGGCGATTCTGTACGGAACTGTCAGAAGCGCGTCGAGTTTTTCCTGATACACCGGCACGCCGTCGCCCAGCAGTACGACCTCTTCCGGCTGCGTTCCTGCGGCTGTCTTGGCGGTTTCCCGGGCGATCTGGTTGATTTTTTCCGCGATCTCCTCTACAGCCATCGGCGCCTGCGGCATCAGTGTCTCCATCTCATTTCCGGAAAAACGATAAATCCCGGTGTATACCTGCGACCGGCGCGCGTCCATCATCGGGCAGACGATTCCATTCATGCCGCACAGGTTAAAGGCCAGCGCGTCCAGCGTCGGAACTGAAATCAGCGGCAGATCCAGCGCCAGCCCCAGTCCCTTTGCTGTGGCTGAGCCGATCCGAAGTCCTGTAAAAGAACCGGGGCCTCCTGCAACGGCAATCCCGTCCAGACTGCTCAGGTCCAGCTCCGTCATTTCCGTAATCTCGTCGATCATCGGGAGCAATGTCTGTGAGTGCGTTTTTTTATAGTTGATCGTATATTCAGCTGTAATCAGATCTCCGTCCAGCAGCGCAACCGTCGCCACAAGTCCTGAGCTGTCTATCGCAAGCAGTTTCATTTTCGCTCAAACCTTTCCTGATGATAATACCTTGAAGAAGCTATTGCCTTCCGTTCTGGTGATAATACCTTGAAGAAACTATTGTCTTTCGTTCTGGTGATAATACCTTGAAGTAATTATTGTCTTTCGTACTTTTAGAGACTCGCTTATTCATTTAACATAAATTCGCCGCAGATCCTGTTCTTCTCCCGGCACCCGCTCAATCCGGATTCTGACCGCGTCTTCCGGGATCAGCTCATCGATCAGCTCTGACCACTCCACCAGGCAGACGCCTGCTCCGTAAAAGCAGTCTTCATAGCCGATTTCCTCCATCTCTTCGGGATCGCCGATCCGATAGACATCAAAATGCCACAGCGGCAGCCTGCCTGAAGTGTACTCCTGCAAAATCGTAAACGTCGGGCTGCTGACCACCTCACTCACGCCGAGTCCCGCCGCGAATCCTTTCGAAAAGACGGTCTTCCCGGCGCCCAGGTCGCCGTCCAGTGTATAAATCTGCCCCGGCTCGGCCTTCCGGCCAAGCGTCTCTCCAAAGCGGAATGTCTCTTCGGGACTGTGTGTTTCAATCATTTTTCTCTCCTGGTGTCTCTGTTTATTGCGTATTTCCGCAAAATTCGCTATAATTTACCGCAAATGATTAAATGCTTCCTGCGCCGCACAGCAAGACAGATGCTTCTGAGCAGAAAATTTCCGGCGCTGAGAACAGTTAATCAGTATTTCTTTCATTATCAATACAGAACATTCAATACCGAACAAAAAGGAGACTTCTATGGCAAATCCAGTTGTTACAATCACCATGGCAAACGGCGACATCATGAAAGCAGAGCTCTACCCGGATATCGCGCCGATCACTGTCAACAACTTTATCAGCCTGATTCAGAAAAATTTCTATGACGGGCTGACCTTCCACCGCATCATTCCCGGCTTTATGATCCAGGGCGGAGACCCGGAAGGCATCGGCATCGGCGGCCCGGGCTACAGCATCAAGGGCGAATTCTCCATGAACGGCGTGCCGAATGACCTCGCCCACACAGAGGGCGTCCTCTCCATGGCGCGTGCGATGGATCCGAATTCCGCGGGAAGCCAGTTTTTCATTATGCATAAGACCTCTCCGCATCTGGACGGCCAGTACGCCGCTTTTGGCAAACTGATCGAGGGACTTGACGTCGTCGACCGCATTGCGGCAACCCCGACCAACTATCAGGACGCGCCGCTCACGCCGGTCGTAATTGAATCCATGACCGTTGAGACGTTTGGCATCGACTACCCGGAGCCGGAGAAAATCTGAGGGACTTATTCCGCTCTGCCCGTCCGGCAGATAAGCGCCGAGAGCAGGCCAGCGCTGGATCAAAGTCCGCAACGGACTTCCGACACGGCGGCTCTGCCTGTCCGGCGGGCTCCAGGTTCGGCAGATCTGCCCGTCCAGCGGGCTTCAGATCCGGCAGATCTGGCCCTTCTCACGACAGAATGATTTCTCCGCCGGCCTCGGCATACCAGACCTGCCCCTGTTCCTCAAAGGACACGCGGCCGGCCGTTGCCTCCGCGAGCTGTTTTGTCAGGCGCCCCGCCTGATCGGGCGGAACAATCAGATCAAAGGTGACTGCCGCCTCATAGGCAGTATTCAAAACCGGAAGCGCCAGTTCTCCAAACAGATACTGCAGCTTCCCGGCGTCTGTATAATCTGCCCGGATCACCCCGCGTGTTCCGGGCTTTTTTTCGATGATTAGGCTGTTCGAGAGTGCCGCCTGCGCCGCCGCCGTGTAGCACCTGACCAGGCCGCCGGTACCCAGCAACGTGCCGCCGAAATACCGCGTCACGACTACCATGGCGTTCGCCAGGCCTTTTCCCGTCAGCACCTCCAGCATCGGACGGCCTGCTGTTCCCTGCGGCTCGCCGTCATCCGCCGCCCGCATCTGCTTTCCGTCTGTGCCGATCACATACGCAAAGCAATGATGGCGCGCGTCATAATATTTCTTCCGGATCTCCTCGACGAACGCGGCTGCTTCTTCCTCACTACTTACCGCGCGCGCCTCGCCGATAAAACGCGACTTCTTTTCAACAACCTCCCCGGAACCTCCGCGGTATATTGTATAATACGAGTTCACTTCTGCCTGTCCCCTTCTCAAACAATTTCATTCATCTTAACACAGAATCCTTTTCTTTGCTATGCTCTATAAACTATGTTATAATCTATTATTGATCGTTAAAATCTTACTTAAAAAATGCTTTATGCATGAAGGCGTCTGCCGGATTCGGTCAGATATATACTGTCGTTTATAGAGGAGTGTCTTATGAACTTCAGCCGAGAAGGAATTGAAAAACAGCGCAATGAACTGCAGGCTTCCGCCTCCATGGCGGGCAACCGCCTGGGCGTGCTGCTTCTGCGTCTTATTGTACTTGCGCTCGTCGTCTTTGTTGTTGCCGCGGTCTTCTTGATCAGGGGCGCCTACCAGGGCATTCTGGACGGGTCGCCCGATATCTCCGACGTCAACATCATGCCGGCGGGCTATGCGACGTTCGTCTATGACGCGGACGGCAACCAGATGCAGAAGCTCAGTTCCGCTTCCGGAAACCGCATTTCTGTATCGATCTCAGAAATCCCGGCGGACATGCAGCACGCAATCGTCGCGATTGAGGATTCCCGTTTCTATGAGCACAACGGCGTAGATCCCCGCGGTATGCTCCGCGCGGCAGTGGTCGCGGTGCAGTCCGGTTTTTCCGGGACAGAAGGCGCCAGCACCATTACGCAACAGCTGCTGAAAAACAACGTCTTCACGGATTTCACGCAGGAGACCCGCTCAGAGCGGATCAAGCGTAAATTCCAGGAGCAGTATCTGGCGATTCAGCTGGAAAAAAGCCTTGCCGACCAGGGGCGCAACCCCAAGGACGTCATTCTGGAAAACTATCTGAATACGGTTAACTTCGGCGCAGGCTCTTACGGAATTCAGACGGCTTCCATGACGTACTTCGGAAAATCCTGCAAGGAGCTCACCCTGTCGGAATGTGCCGTTCTCGCGGCGATCCCGCAGAACCCCAGCAAATACAACCCGCTGCGCTACCCGGAGTACAACGCCGAGCGCGCCGAGACGGTTCTGGAGTACATGCTCAGCCAGGGCTATATCACGCAGGAAGCGTACAGCACAGCCATGGCGGACAACGTCTATGAGCGGATTCAGGAGCACGCGGACAGCGGCGAGAGCATCGACGACGTTTACTCCTACTTCATCGATGAGCTGGTCAACCGCGTCAAGACAGACCTGATCAACCAGAAGGGCTACACAGAGGTTCAGGCAAACAACGCGCTGTTCAGCGGCGGACTGAACATTTACACGACGCAGGATCCGAAGATCCAGAAAATCATGGATCAGGAGTTTACGAACAGCGAAAACTTCCCGGAGCTCTCCACGGTCGCCCTGGACTGGGCGCTCACGGTCAAAGAAGCAAATGGGAATCTCGTGAACTACAGCCGCGAAATGCTGCAGCTGTATTTCCGTGACTCAGACGAATCCTTTGACCTTCTGTTTGACTCGGAAGAAGAAGCGCAGGAATATGTCGACCGCTATAAGGACGAGGTGGTCGGAGCCGGTGACGAGATCGTCGGCGAGCGGATCAGCTTTATCCCGCAGCCGCAGGCGGCCATGGCCGTCATTGACCAGCGGACCGGCTATGTCAAGGGAATCGTCGGCGGACGCGGCGAAAAAACCGCCTCTCTGACACTGAACCGCGCGACGGACTCTTACCGTCAGCCAGGCTCAACCTTTAAGATTCTTTCCACCTACGGCCCTGCGCTGGACAAGCATTACATCACACTCGCGACCACAGAGAAGGACGAGCCTTATGAATACGAGACCGGCCAGCCGGTCAAGAACGCGGACGAGTCGTACCACGGCACCGTCACGGTACGCAAGGCAATCCAGAACTCTTATAACGTAATCGCCGTCAAGATCCTGACGGAGATCACGCCGCAGACCGGTATGGATTATCTGGAGCGGCTCGGCTTTACCAAACTGATCAACGATCCCGCCTGGGACGTCATCCAGTCTCTTGCGCTGGGCGGCATCACAAACGGCGTCAGCACACTCGAGCTGACCGCGGCATACGCTGCCATCGCCAACGGCGGAACCTACACCGAGCCGATGTTCTACACAAAGGTCACTGATCACGAGGGCAACGTCATCCTTGAGACGACGCCGCTCACAACGAAGGTCTTCAAGGAAAGCACTTCCTTCCTTCTGACGAGCGCCATGGAGGACGTCGTGTCAGATGGTACCGGACAGGAATTCGCGCTTGAAGACATGCATGTCGCGGGAAAAACCGGTACGACGAACGCTTACCGCGATCTTGTGTTCGCCGGCTTTACACCGTATTACACCGCTGCCATCTGGGCAGGCTGCGACGTCACTGTCGAGCTGCCTGTCGAGTACCGGCACTTCCACGAGACTCTGTGGCAGACGATCATGCAGCGGATTCACAAGGAGCTGAAGCTGCGCGACACAGACTTCACGAAACCCGCAAATATCGAAGAAGTCGAGGTCTGCGCGACTACCGGTCTTCTGCCGGGCAGCATCTGCCCGCGGGCGACAGAGTACTTTGAGACCGGCACCGAGCCGAAGACCCGCTGCACAGAGCACGTGTACGTCCCGCCGACGCCGGCGCCGCAGCCGCGCTCCGAGGATAACCGCTCGTCCGCTGACGAGGAAGAGAACTCCAGCGACGAGGCGAGAATGCAGGAGCTCGCGGAGCAGAACGGAGGCGAGGACGAGTAGTTTTGCGCGCCGCTTATACAAAAAACCATCACCGAAACTGAACTCCAGTCCGGTGATGGTTTTTTTATGGTTGTACCTTCGCAAACGGTATTAGCCGCCGCTCTTTATCTTCTCTTCTGCGCCAGGCTTTCCTGCACTCTGCGGTACAGCTCCTGCGCCGCGTTGTAACCCATCTTCTTCTGGCGGTGGTTGATCGCCGCCGTCTCTACGATAATGGCAAGATTGCGCCCTGGCCGGATCGGGAGCGCGTGGCTGACGATCTTATTGCCGAGGAATTCTGTGTATTCTTCCTCCATGCCGAGCCTGTCGTATTCCTTATCCGGATTGTACTCCTCCAGCTTGATGATCAGATCAATGGAGTGCGTCTTCTCTACGCTCTGCACGCCGAACAGCGTCTTTACGTCAATAATGCCGATTCCGCGAAGCTCAATGAAATGGCGCGTAATGTCCGGCGCCGTTCCGACCAGCGTGATGTCACTGACGCGGCTGATCTCTACGACGTCGTCACTGACAAGACGGTGGCCGCGCTTCACAAGCTCAAGGGCGGTCTCACTCTTGCCGATTCCGCTTTCACCCATGATCAGTATTCCCTCGCCATATACGTCGATCAGGACGCCGTGGATGGAAATGCTCGGCGCCAGCTGCACGTTCAGCCACCTCGTGATCTCCGCGGTAAACGGAGATGTCTGCCGGTCTGTCACAAAGGTCGGTACACGGTACTTTCGCGCCAGCTCCAGCAATTCTTCGCCCGGAACGACCTGCGTGGTAAATACGACACACGGGACGTCGCGGGAGATAAAGTCTTCGTATGCCTTTACACGTTCTTCCAGCGTCTTCTGCATCAGATATGTGTACTCGACGTATCCGATGATCTGGACGCGGCGGTTCATAAAATGCTCAAAGTAGCCCGCCAGCTGCAGCGCCGGCCGGTTGATTTCCGGAATTGTGATGATCCGGTCCTCCAGCTCAATCTCCGGCGTGATATACTTGAGCTTCATCTGATCCATCAGGTTGGTCAATGTGACAATTTTTTCTTTCATGAATCACCCTCTCCCTTCTCACTGTGAAAGAACGCGTAAACGCTTTGTGCCGCTTTTTCATTCATTGACGGCAGCTTCTGCAGGCTTTCCACATCCGCGTCCCGGATCTCCTGCAGACTGCCGAAATTCCGCATCAGTTCGCGCCTTCGGGCCGGTCCGATATGCGGGATATCATCCAGCACGGAATGTACCTGTTCCTTGCTGCGCAGCAGTCTGTGATATTCAATCGCGAACCTGTGCGCCTCATCCTGTATCCTGGTAATCAGGTGAAATCCTTCCGACGAGGTGTCGACCGGGATTTCCTGGTTCTCAAAATAGAGTCCGCGTGTCCGGTGCCTGTCATCCTTGACCATGCCGCAGACAGGAATGTCGAGCCCTAGCTTTCCCAGCACCTCCAGCGCGATATTGACCTGCCCTTTCCCGCCGTCCATCATGATCAGATCGGGGAGGCGGTCAAATCCGTTTTCCTCCCGGATGCCCCGCTCAAACCGCCGGGTGAGCACTTCTTCCATGCTCGCGTAATCGTTTGGCCCTTCGACGGATTTGATCCGGAATTTGCGGTAATCCGCCTTTTTGGGGCGGCCCTTTTCGTAGACAATCATCGAGCCGACCGACTGGAACCCGCTGATGTTGGAAATATCGTAGGCCTCGATACGTTCGGGCGGCTCCATGGAGAGCCATGAGCCGACCTCCTTGACTGCGCCGATGGTTCTCCCGATCTCGCGCTTCAGCCGCTCCCTGTCCTGCTTCAGCAGAATTTCCGCGTTTCGTTTCGCGAGCTCGACGAGCTTCTCTTTTGTCCCCTTCTGCGGGATCCGCACATATACGCGTTTCCCGCGCTTCGCGGTCAGCCACTCCTCGATAATATCCGCCTCATCAACTTCATCGGACAGCATCAGTTCCCGCGGGATGAACGGCGTGCCGGCGTAATACTGCTTCAGGAAGCTCTGCAGCACGGCGCCGCGGGACTCCTCGCCGGCTGTCTTCAGATAAAAATGATCTCTCCCGATGAGCCTGCCGTCCCGCACAAAGAACACCTGGACAATAGCGTCCTCACCTTCCATCGCGAGGGCTGCGACGTCCTGATCATCCCCGCTGCTGTTTGTCATCTTCTGATGCTCCATGACCTTGCGCACACTGGCGATCAGATCCCGGTATCCGGCGGCTTTCTCAAAGTTCAGTTCTTCGGCGGCCTGCTGCATCTGCTCCGTGAGCTGCTCAATTTCCCGGTTCGGCTTTCCGCTCAGAAATTCAATGGCCTGATTCAGTTCTTCGTTGTATTCCTCTTCCGTCACCCACCCCTGACAGGGCGCCTTGCACTGATGGATGTGATAATACAGGCAGGGACGCTCCTTTCCGATATCCTTCGGGAGATTTCTGCTGCAGGAGCGGATATGATACAGCTTCCGCACCAGATCAATGGTCTCCTTGACCGCGCCCGCATTGGGATACGGGCCGAAGTACCGCGCCTTGTCCTTCCGCATGTGATGCGCGTACAGAAGGCGCGGAAACGCGTCCTCCGCCGTAACTTTGATGAACGGATACGCCTTGTCGTCCATCAGCATCGTGTTGTATTTGGGCCGGTATTCCTTGATCAGGTTGCACTCCAGAACGAGCGCCTCGACCTCAGAATCAGTGACAATATATTCAAACCGGGCGACCTGGGGCAGCATGCTGTATATTTTGAGCCGCTTTTTACGGCTGTCCTGAAAATACTGTCGCACCCGGCTGCGCAGGCTGACGGCCTTTCCGACGTACAGCACCACGTCTCTGGCGTCATACATCAGGTAGACGCCAGGCTTCGGCGGCAGCTTTTTCAGTTCCTCCTGGATATCAAATTCCTGACTCTCCGGCTTCCTGCTGTTCGTTTCCGTCGTCACTGTACTCATCTCCTGCTTCGTCCGGAACGCTTCCGTTCACACGTCTGAGAATGTCCATAAACTCTGCTCCGGTGATGGTCTCTTTCTGAATCAGATACGCCGATATTTCGTCCAGCGCCTTCCGGTTCTCTGAAAGAATTGCTTTCGCCCTCCGGTAGGATTCATCCAGAATCCGCATGACCTCATGATCTACCTCTGTGGCTGTTGCGTCGCCGCACTCCAGAACAGCCCGGCCGCCAAGGTACTCGTTCTCCACGCGCGCAAGCCCCATCAGGCCGAACTTTTCAGACATGCCGTACTGCGTAATCATCGCGCGCACCACCTTCGTCGCGCGCTCAATGTCGTTTGACGCGCCTGTCGTGACATTTCCGAACACAAGCTCCTCCGCGGCGTGACCGCCGAGCAGACCGACCACCATTGCCTCCAGCTCAGTCTTCGTATTCAGGTATTTCTCTTCCTCCGGAACCTGCAACACGTAACCCAGCGCGCCCATAGTGCGCGGGATGATGGTGATCTTCTGCACCGGCTCCGCGTCCTTCTCCAGCGCGCTGATCAGCGCGTGTCCGACTTCGTGGTACGAGACGATCCGCCGCTCCTCTTCGCTGAGGATCCGGTCTTTCTTTTCCTTGCCGACGAGAACCACTTCCACCGCGTCCATCAGATCCTTCTGGGAAACGGCAGACCGGCCGTTTTTGACCGCCAGAATAGCGGCCTCATTGATCATGTTTGCCAGATCTGAACCGACCGCCCCTGACGTCGCCAGCGCAGTCGCCTCGAAATCAACGGTGTCATCCAGAAGAACGTCCTTTGCGTGTACCTTCAGAATCGCGACGCGCCCCTTCAGGTCGGGCCTGTCCACGATGACACGGCGGTCAAATCTGCCCGGCCGCAGCAGGGCGGGATCCAGCACCTCAGGGCGGTTTGTCGCAGCCAGAATCAGCAGTCCCTTGGAGCTGTCAAAACCGTCCATCTCCGCAAGGAGCTGGTTCAGTGTCTGCTCGCGCTCGTCATTTCCACCCCCGTAACGGGAGTCGCGCGACTTGCCGATCGCGTCTATTTCATCGATAAAAATGATGCAGGGGGCGTTTTTCTTTGCTTCTTCAAACAAATCGCGCACGCGGGACGCGCCGACGCCGACGAACATTTCGACGAACTCCGATCCGGAGAGAGAGAAAAACGGCACATGCGCCTCCCCCGCGACGGCTTTTGCCAGCAGCGTCTTGCCGGTTCCCGGAGGGCCGACCAGCAGGGCGCCCTTTGGCAGCACGGCTCCGATCTTCTTGTACCGCTCCGGGTTGTGCAGAAACTCCACAACCTCCTGCAGCGATTCCTTCGCCTCATCCTCCCCGGCGACATCCTGAAACGTGACGCCGGTATCCTTTTGTACATAACTGCGCGCCTTGCTCTTGCCGACGCCCATCAGGCCGCCGCGGCCCATGCCGCGCATGATAAAATTAAACCCGACCAGCATGATAATCAGGGGCAGCGCAATACTCAGAATCGTCGAGATGATCTGTTCAATGACATTTGGCGTCTTTTTGATGTACTCGATACCGGTTCCCCGCAGCAGCTCGTTCAGGCCGTTCTCATCGCCGACCATCTTGACGCGATACGTCTGCGCCTCATTCTCCTGCTTCTTCGGATAGACAATCAGCTCACCCGATTCCAGTTCCACCTTACTGACCTCGTCCGACTTCACCATCTCGATGAACTTATCATAGGAAATCTCGTTTCCGGTCAGCTCGGACATCTGCGAAAACAGTCCGAAAATCATGAGGCTGATTAAAAGACAGACGATTACAACCAGAACCGTCTGCCTGTTATTGTTATTATTGTTGTTATTGCTGTGATTTCTGTTATTGTCCGGATTGTTCCGGTTTTTATCTCCTCGGTTCTGTGCCATTCTAAACCCTGCGCTATACTTTACTTCTTGTTCTTTTCAATGTACTCATAAAAATCATCCGATATCTCCGGAAAAACCTCCGTCAGCGTGCGCGTGGCAGCATCAGTAAACAGCTTCAGCTCCTCCTCCGCGCCGATCAGCTGCGGAATTTCATACGCGACCGAATAAATATCCCGCCCGATTTTGCTCATCAGCGTCTCTTCCTTGACGCGGCCGAGACCGAACAGAATCGAGCCGTAGTTCCTGTCCTTCTGGCACAGATCCAGATAGACGCGCGTCAGGTTGCAGAGTTCCTGATAATGAACCTTCTGCCCGGCCTCCCCATACTCCGCAGCCAGATCAAATTTCCAGTCCTTTTTGACGTTATCCAGCTCTTTTCTGGCCTTTTTCTTAAACATAAAGGACTTCGAAGAATTCAGCAAAAACCGCAGCGTCATCCAGCCGCGGATAAAGTAGTCCACCGACTGTCCCTTCTCCAGCTGCCTGCCGTAACGTGACTCGAGCAGCTTCGTACGCAGCTCATTTTCCGGAGACATCCCCTCCTCGGCGACCGCCGCCTCAAGAATTGCCTTGCGCTTATCACGCTTCAGTTCTCTGTAATACTCACGCTCCCACTGTTTTTCCAGAATCTGCATGTTGGTTCCTTTCCTATTCAAAAAAGATAAAAAGGTCATTAAATCAGCAGCACAGGACGGTGCCCCCATACGGGTTGCAGCAGCAGAGATTCAGCACCGCGCAAATGGTGCAGGCCGTGCACAGGCCGGCACTGTTTCCGCCGCCCGGCTGGCACTCCTCGTATCCGTAGCCGCGCCCCATGTCCTGATACCATCCCGCGCCTCCCGAAAGCTGCCGGTAGAGCTGCTGGTACTGAATGTTGTTGGGCTCCATTGCCGCGGCCTGGCGGGCGTCCTCCTGCGCGTTGACGTTGTTGCCGATTCCCGCGTTCGCGATCGCGTGGTAATAGTACCACTCCGCTGTCCGCTCCGTCATGTCATTCAACACGTTCAGCGCTTCAGAATAACGCTGGTTATTCAGATAGCTGACTGCCGCGCGGAGTCTCTGGCTCATAGCGTCATCTGTGTGTGTCTGCTGGTAACCGTAGCCGCCAAATCCACCGTAGCCGCTGCCTCCGCCGGCGAAGCTGCCGGATGTGCCATGTTCTCTCTCATCGACTATCTGGTCATAGGCCTGCTGTACCAGCTTGAACATCTCCTCGGCCTGCTCTTTGTCCGGATTGTTGATATTGGCATCCGGATGATACTTCCGGCTGAGTTTTCTGTATGCTTTTTTGATTTCATCCATGTCCGCGTCCCTGGAGACGCCGAGCACTTTATATGGATCCTGCATAATTTCCTCTGTTGTTTCTGATTATGCTTCGCGGGGTTTTTATTCAGGTCATTTCGTATCGTTCCTGCGCCTTCCCGCGGCAATCTGCTCCCGCCGCGCCGCCGCGACAGACCGGCACCTGCGATCCGGCACCTCTGTCCAGAGTCCGGTGTAAATGATATTCCGCAGAATATCTACATAAGACACAATCGGCAGCCGCTCAAACGCCCGCGCCGCGGAGGCTGCCATCATGGTCAGTATTTCATTGGCCTTCTTCTGAAAATCCTCTGATTCGGCAAGGGCGAAAAACGGATTGTACGTGCCGTTCTCCCGATCCTTCTCCAGATCATCAAAGGCATCCTTCAGATAAATAAATTTTCCCAGATAAAAACCGACCTCGCCAAGATCCCTGCTCCACCGGTCATCCTGCACGGTAAAAATCTCACGCATCAGCGTTCCTGTCAGACCAGATGCCAGGTCAATATCTTCGCTGCGGCTCCTCTCCGCCCTGTGAAGCGCACGCAGATACGCGCGGATCGCCTGCACCTTTTCCGGATAGCGCGCCGCGACAAGACGGTACGGCTTTGTCAGCAGCCGCGCAGCCGCAAGGCTTTTTCTGTTTTTCTCGTCAATCCAGTCGTCTATCAGATTGTGATACACAAGCAGCAGATTCATGTCCGCGGCATACGCCGTGTATTTGCTGCGGTAGCAAATCCGCCTCGCCCCGGCATGAAAAGCACACCGGTGTGTCTCCCGCTCCGGCTCCTCCTCGTACAGCCCCGTCAGCAGAATCGCCAGAAAGGTCATATCATAGGTGAGCGTCGCCCTGGAGCGCTGGCCGCACGTCTGTTTCAGATCCTGACAGAGCCCGCAGTAAAAATGATTGTAGGCCTCATAGTCCCGGACCTTCATCTCGTCCCGGTTAATTGTAATATATCCGAACAAAGGCAGTTTCCTCCGAAACAAAGACGACTATCCATATCAGTATATCAAATGGACAAATCCGTGTAAAGAAAGCCAATTCTAAATCATTTATAAATCCCCGCTACGGCTCATTATACAGATCTTTCTCATTTAGCAAATCGTTTATTGATTCGGAAATCATGAGAATATAAATAATCCTTGGCTCGTATTATGACGAGTTTTATTATGGAAATGCATCTGCAAACGGGAGAGCTGCTATAGCGCAGGCGGTTGGATTAACCATCACAGTTCGTGTTTGCGTAAAAAGCAACAACCGCCACTCTGCCAAGTGACGGTTGTCTAAGCTTAAATCGTTTGACAAATTAGTTGCGAGGCCATCCGCTTGTTGCGGTGCTCCTCATTTACTGGCATAATATAATCATTCTGATTTTATGTCAATGTTTAGAAAACCAATTCATATAGCTGCGTCATTCTGCGGTAAATCGTCCTCGTTGAAGCCTCTCATCCGGCCGCCTCTGTGACCGCCGCCCATGTCGCCGTTGAATCCGCCATCCGTGTCGCCATTGAATCCGCCGCCCATGTCGCCATTAAAGCCTTCCCCCATGTCGCCATTAGAGCCGTCTTCCGTGCCTCCATTGAAGCCGCCATTCTTGCCGCCCATCCGGCCGCCGCCCATGTGGCCGCCCATCATCTGAACCGGAATGGAATCAACCTGCTCGCCATTGATGATAACAGTTCCGCCGGTAAACGTGACGGTTCCGTCGCAGTCAAACGCAGACTGTCCTGTCACATCAACTGTTCCGCCCGTGATGGTCAGGTCTCCATTGGAATCAATCCCGTCTGTGTCTCCCGCGCCCATGGAAATCGTGATATCGCCGCCGTTAATCTCCAGCGCTACACTGTAGGAGTTTGACTTCTGAGAGGCATTGATGCCGTCGTCCCAGCTCTCGATTCCGATGGTGCCGTCATTGATCTGGATGCTGGTTGCCTCAATGCCCTCGCCTGCCGAAATCTGGAAGGTTCCTCCGTCAATCTGTGCGATGGAATTCGCGTGAATCCCGTCATCGCCGGCATTAATGGTAAAATCTCCGTCACAGATATAGATATATCCCAGTGTATCATCTTCGTCGTTTTCTGCGTGAAGCGCGTCCGTTCCGGCCTTCAGTGTAAAGGTCCCTCCGGCGATGCGGATGGAATCATTTGCCTCAAAATCCTTTGACGCCGCGTCAATCGTATACGTTCCGCCGGTTACTTTCAGATCGTCTTTGCAGACAACGCCATTATCCGTAGATGTAATCTGCAGAGAACCGGTTCCGTTCAGCACCAGATCATCCTTCGAAAAGATCACGCCGTCAGTTTTTGTATCGCCGTCAGTCGTAAATGTGCCTGTAACTGTAAGCGCGTTGTCGCCCGAAGATGTAATAAACACCTTATCCGCGGCCTTCACATAGATGCAGGGCGCGTCGTCATTCGTGATACTCACGCCGTCCAGAACCAGCTGAACCTTCGCGTCCTCTTCTGCCGCTTCCACATAGACTGTGACATTGGACGCTGCTCCTGTCAGCACATAGGTACCAGCTTCAGTGATATGGATATCCTCTCCATCCACAACGGTGTATGAGACTGCGCTCCCGGTATCAGCTGTCTGTGTCAGATCACGCTCACTAAACAGCTCTGACGCGTCAATCAGGCCGTCCGACGTCGTATTCGCGCTGGTGGCGACCGCCGCCGTGTCACTCTCTGATGCTTCGCTGCCCGCAGACGTTCCGGCTTTTCCGGATTCTTCTGATGCCTCACTGCCCGCAGACGATCCAGCTTCTGAGGTATTTTCTGCCGCTGCACTCTCTGCAGACATTCCGGCATCAGTCGAACTCTCAGCGATACTCTCTGTCGCTTCCTGCTCTGAAGATGCTCCTATATCCGAAGACCCTGCGGCAGACTGTCCTGCCACATCAGATCCGGTCTCTACAGAACTTCCTGCCACCACACTACCCGCTGATGACCCGGTACCTGCGCCAGACACTCCGCAGCCTGCCAGGCAGAGCGCTGCCAGTCCAGCCGCTGCTGCAATCCCGATCAGTCTGCTCTTCTGTTTTGTCCTGAAATAATCCTTGTTCCTGCAATTGATTCTTTTTCTCATAATGCACACTCCTGTTTCAAAATCTTCTCGACTCGAAGCGGTCTCATCTCGATCCTCTTCGCTGCATTGCTTTTTATTTGTTGTGTGCATCATACATGCGCAACCTTAGAGAAACTTTAAATCTTGATTTTTTTCTGCATGGCGATTACTATAAAGCAGACGATAAGCTTGAGAACGGAGTGCCCTTATGAAAAAACTACGCCAGATCATGGCTATTGCAGGAATTGTCCTGCTGGCCGCAATTTACGCTTCTACACTGATTTTCGCGCTGATAAAAAGCCCGCTGGCAGACCGGCTGCTGATGGCTTCTGTTTTCTGTACGGTCGCGGTTCCGGTTATCCTGTATGGGATGATCCTCGTGGCAAGAAACCTTGAGCAAAGGAATGAGTCGCTGCGCCGCGAGGAAGATGAAAACGAGGCTTCCGAAGCTTCTCAAAAAGAGGCCGAAAACTAAAACAACCGGATTCAACATTCCACTATGGAGTGTGAATCCGGTTATTCTATTCCTGCCGTTTTTTCATCCGGCTGCTGTTTTTTCCTGCCGGCTGCTGTTCCTAAACTGCGAGGCTTTCTGACGAAGCAATCGTGGAAACAGGCAAGCAAGATGATTAAGTTATTTCGTGACAGATCCTAAGTTCCGGCCTCAGGTCAGCGGCGCAAATGAATATATGCCGCGCGCAAGAACTGTGCCGGTCTGGCTTTTGACTTCCACGTCCGTCACAATCACACGCTTACCGTTTTTGATGACTTTCCCCGTTCCGATGATTTCCTCACAGTCCTTTAGACCGGGGCGCAGATAGTGCAGGCTGCAGTCCAGCGTTGCCACCGGAAATCCGTAAGAGCTGGCAGCGGAGCCGCCGGCGACGTCTGCCGCCGTGGCGATACATCCGCCGTGTACGGAGCCGGTCGGATTGCGCATTTCAGCCGTGATTTTCATCCGCACCTCACCGAACCCTTCCTTCATATCCGTGATAGAAAGTCCGATCAGCGTCGCGAAGTGATTGTATTTGTTACGGTATTCCCTGATCTCATCGATTGTCATCTTACTGAGATCTACGTTCTCTGCCTCGTGAAACATGGATGTCTTAAACCTCGTAGTCAAGGCAGAGACGTGTCTTTGTGTACGGTCTCACCTTCCCGTCTGCAACTTTTACGTGTTCCGGATGCACGGCATAACCTGCCAGCGCATCTTCGTCAGCAAGGGTGGAATCCAGCATGACGTCTGCGTTGGATGTGGCCAGTCCTTCAGTCCGTACGTGAACCTCCAGGAGCCCTGGCACCTTGCCGACCAGACCCTCCAGCCCTTCCTTGATTCCGTTTTTTACTGTTTCTTTTTCTTCTCCCTGAAGCTCGTCGCGAAGCTGCCAGAGAATGATGTGCTTTACCATATTATTTCCTTTATATTGCGCAGTTTTTATTTTGCGCAGTTCTCGTTTTCTACTACTTCGACAGTTCCGTCGGAATGGCCGATGATGATGCGTTTGCACATATTCAGGAACAGGCCGTGCTCCAGAACGCCCACGATGGTTCCGATTTTCTCTTTGACATCCTGAATGTCAAAGCCTGCGCCGAGGTGAAGATCTGCGATGTAGTTGCCGTTGTCGGTCACAAAGAGCTCGCCGTCTCTTTCGCGCATCACCGGCTTCCAGCCGAATGCTTCCATCTTCGCAAATGCCTGCTTTGAGCCATACTTCGCCACTTCGATCGGGAGGTGGAAATCCCCGATGTGCTCGACGTTCTTGCTCTCGTCCATAATCCAGATAACTTCATCGGCAAGTGTCGCGACGACCTTCTCGCGGTACAGCGCGCCGCCGCCGCCCTTGATTGCGTTGAATTCCGGGTCGATCTCGTCGACGCCGTCCATAGCCAGGTCAATGTGGGTCACTTCGTCGATGCTCAGAAGCGGGATTCCCAGTTCGCGAGCCTGTGCCTCTGTCGCGTTTGAAGTCGGGATTGCCTTGAGGTTGTAACCTTTTTTGACCAGTTCGCCGACAGCATTTACCATGTGATATGCGGTTGAGCCGGTGCCAAGACCCAGCACCATGCCGTCTTTTACGTATTCAGCAGCTTTCTCGCCTGCCAGTTTTTTCATGTCAACAGCCATTTTTATCCTCCATGCTTAATTTCCTGCCCGCCGCCCTTCCGGCGCTTCCCCGCGCCCGGGTTTTTCGGGAATTAAAACGCCTGTCAGCGCCGCGCGGCACCGACAGACTTATTGTATCACATCTTTCCAGTATTGATAAGGGGTGCATTCATAGCTTGCGCAGATTGTAAATGAGGTATAAAATCATAACCGTCATGGGAAACATTATCACTTATCTAAAAGAATACGGAATACACACGCTTGCTGAGGCACCGTTCAATGAGGTGGATAACCTCGTTCTCTCGTATCTGGCTTATTTCCGTCTGGCAGACATCGTTCCCGCGCCAAAGGAGCACCGCCGGATCACGGCGTCGGAGGCAGCGAAGATGTATCTCGCCGCCTACGGAAACTCGCAGGAGGACGTAAACGCGGATGTATTTCGCGCGGTCGCGGCATCCAGGCGTTTCCGGAATGCCGGGCTTTCCTGTTACACAGAGGTTTTCCGCACCGGAACCACACAGTTTGCGGCGCTGCGCGTCACGCTGGATGACGGCACAGAATATCTGACGTTCCGGGGATCGGACAACACCCTGACCTCCTGGCAGGAGGCGTTTGCCGTCAGCTATGAGCAGACGCCTGCGCAGAAGATGGCTGCCGTATGGCTGGACCGGGTTTTCCCGGAGGATATGGGGCAGCAGGTTCTGCTGGGCGGACACTCAAAAGGCGGCAATATGGCGCTTTACGCCGCCACGGCATGCCGCCCGGAAAAGCGCAGAAGAATCACAAATATCTATCTGAATGACAGTCCCGGACTGACGCCCTGTCTGTACGGTCCCGCGAGCTATGAGGAACTGAAGGGGCGGATTGTGCGGATTACGCCGCAGTATTCTCTGATCGGTCAGCTCTTTGAGCACGAAAAACCCGACCGCATCGTCAGATGCAGCACGGAAGGTATTCACCAGCATGAGCCCCTGTTCTGGCAGACCGAGGAAGATCACTTTGTCACCACAGAACACCTGTCGGAAAAGAGCCGGCGTCTGGCACTGACGTTAAACCGGTGGGTCGCGTCAACGACTTTCCAGGAACGCCAGGCGTTTACCCGGGATTTTTTCCAGGCGCTCCGCGCATTTCGCAGCGCCGGCGGAGCCGCCGTGCCGGAGGCTGCTGCCGACAACGGCAATAAGATCTCAGCGGCTGCAGAGTCCGGACAGACTTGTGAGCCGGCCGGCAGCAACAGCGAGCGGCAGGGAGCCGCGCAGTCCGTCAATAGGGCCGGTGCGGCCGGCAGCAACGGACAGCAGGGAACCGCGCAGACCGTCAATAAGGCCGGTGCGGCCGGCACCAGCGGGCAGCAGGGAGCCGCGCAGACTGTCAAAAAGGCCGGTGCGGCCGGCAGCAACAGCGGGCGGCAGGGAGCCTGCGGGAGGCTGCGCGTATTGCTCCGCGCGTGGCTGCGGGCAGACCACGCGTCACGCCGGGCCGTGTACAAGCTTGCGGGCGCGCACTATGTAACACGCGTGCACGCGATGAAACAAAGAATATTAAAGAGGAACATAAAAAAATGAAAGGAGCTCCGGAATTCCCGGAGGAACAGATATGATTGATCAACTTTCTATCTTCGCGGAAAATAAGAAGGGGACGATGCGTGATATTACGCGCACTCTTTCCGAAGCAGGCATCAATATTACGGCTCTGATCACAAATGACAGCGCTGAATTCGGGATTGTCCGTATGCTGGTGACGGATCCTGAGCTCGCCGCCAGGCTCCTTCAGGCGGATGGATACCTGTGTCGTCTGGATCAGGTCATCGGCGTCAATATTTCTGATGAGCCGGGAAGTCTCGCCGGCCTGCTCACCGCCATAACTGACAGCAACATTAATGTCGAGTATCTCTATATTTCCTACGACCGGGCGCACGCGACGCCGATCGCGATTCTGCAGGCAGCAGGCGCATGGGAGGTCGAGGACTGCCTGCGCAGCCGCGGATACGATCTGCTGCAGAAGTGAATTTTTTATTCTTCAAAAAAGACATAGCAAAAAAGATATTATGTATATCTAAAAACCTGTTTCGGCTGCTCTGCAGAAAGCAATAACTCCCGGGAGCCGAGCGGTGATAGATTAAATCAGCGTTTCCTTAAAAAACACCCTTCCGGAACATCCGCCTCTCGCAAATCTGATGCGAAAATGTTCCCCGGAAGGGTGTTTTTGTGTTTTTACTTTGGGAACTGCAGCAGAATAACTTGATCATTTCTGTACAGTTCTTTACTTGTATTGAATAATATCCCGGCGAGTGAAAATCACAGCCAGATAACATTTCCTGCCGGATTCCCGCAAGCTCCCCCTCACGAGTGAGAGGCCAGAGGATGCGCACTCTTTTTTATAGACCGGATCACCAGTCAACCGCGACGTCCAGCTGATTCGGATTGCTGTAGGCGAAAGTGCCGGTATCACAGACAATCGCCTTTCCGAGGCTGCTGTCTACGATTGAACCGCGCGGGTGCGTGTCCAGATTAGCCGCCACCATGACGTAATCGCCAAGCATCTTGACGCCGTCATCGCGCACCCAGTAGTCATCCGTGTTGCCCATGTTGCGCATGATATTGACGACACCTGACATATTCAGGTTATAATAGGTTTCCTTTCCGCTCGGTCCGGTGACTGTACCGGCGCGGCGGTTCAGGACAGTTCCATCGTAGCTGTAGGAGGCGGCGTCACTTGAAGAAGAACTGCTCTCGCTGCCGGAGGATGTAGTATCTGTGCTTTCCTCTTCCACCGAACTCCCCGTGTCTTCCTCGCTGACAGCTTCCTCTGTTTCATAGGAAGCATCTTCCTCATAAGAGGTGTCTTCCTCATCAGACGCATCCTCTTCGTAGGAATCCTCTTCGTATGTATCTTCCTCTTCGTAATCGTACGTCTTCGTATCGTATTCGGCTTCTTCGGCTTCTTCCTGTGCTGCCTCAGCCTCAGCTGCTGCCGCCGCTGCCGCTGCCTGGCGCTGCCGTTCAGCTGCTGCCGCCGCCTCGGCCGCGCGGATCTCCTCTTCCACCTGAGCGGTCAGAACCTGAATTGTCGCTTCCTGCTGCTGAATCGCACCGATCAGCTTCGCCGCGGTTCCTTCCTCGTCCTCGAGATTCGCGGCGTATTCTGCCACCTGACCGGATGTCTGATCAGCAAGCTCCTGCATCTCTGCTTTTTTCTTACTGGTCTTTTTCTCCAGTGCGGAAATCTCAGCCTGTTCTTTCTCGGCCTTTTCCTCCGCTGTCTGAATAGTCTCGCAGATCGCGCAGTATTCTTCCAGCATGTTGCGGTCATAAGCGCTGATGTTCGCGATATTGTCCGCGCGGTTCAGAAAATCACTGAAGCTGTCTGCGGAAAACAGCGCTTCCAGCATGCCTGTGCTCTCAGAATGCTCGTACATGTACTGAATCCGGAGCTTCATGTTTTTCCGCTGTTTCTCTTCCTCCAGACGGGCCTTTCCAAGTTCCACGCCGATCGCGTCCAGCTCATGCTGTTTGTCAGCGTATTGCTCCTGCAGATCCTTGATCTGTCCGGAGAGATCCGTCATCTGGTCATTCAGCTCCTGAAGGTATGCCTCTGCCTCTCCCTTTTTGGACTCCAGAGCGGCGATCCGCTCCTGCGTCGTCTGCAGCGCGCTGGCGTTCTGATACTGTGCTTCTTTTGCCGCATTCAGACGCTGCTGCGTCGATTCCGCAAACACGGTAACCGATGACAGCATCAGGGATGCAGACAGGACAGCTGCGAATAAGCGTTTCTTCATAAATCCATCTCCTTGACTGGATCCTCAGATCCATACCGTCAGATCTGAGTTGTGAAACTGTTTTTCTCAGACTCCACCTGATACTCAGAGGACATTATAACACAGACTATCCATTTTTTGAAGTCTTTTCTTAATTTTTTGTAATATTTGTGCAATCTTTTTGGAACTGTAACGTATTTTACTCGTCATAATGCGGTAAATATGACAAATCCGGTTACCTCCATTTCTTTCAGGATCGGATGCGCTCCCGCAGCATGCCTATTTTACTATCTGCATAGTTACTCCGAACAAGGGATTTCATGGACCAGTTTCTTTTTCTAAAGTATTGATAAAGAGGTGATCACATGGACGAAACTCTGTTCACAATCAATCATTACGGGCACATAGAGATCCGCCTGAAAGCCTACATGGACGCGCATAATATCAAGCGAAACGCTCTCGCGCGCAAGATTGACACACGCTTCGAAGTGATTGACAAATGGTATAATGGTTCTCTCGAAAAAATCGACGCAGACGTTCTTGCGAGGATCTGCTTCGTCCTCGACTGTACTCCAGGTGACCTGATCACTTATGTCGCCGGTGAGAAAGGCTCCGGCTCGCTGCCCGCGCGTGAATCAAATGCATGATACATTACCGGGCTGCCGCAGAACAATTTCTGCCAGAGAAAAACAGGACCGGAGCCTGCGTCAGGTTCCGGTCACCATTCTGTACACCCTTTTCTCTTTTACAGAAGCACTGATTCACTCAGCACTTTTAATCCTCTCCCTCCTGAAAATACGCTTCCATCGTGTGCCGGAAGACCTCCGTTCCCGCTTCGGGCTCGTAGACTTCCTCGTACTCGATCAGACTCTGAAAATAATCCAGAAAATTGTCATATGTACTGTTTTCTTCGATCAGCACAAATCCAAACGGCATATCCTTCTGAATGGAACACAGCACCACTTTGTTCGGCGCGTACAGCTCGATATTCAGACCGGCGGCAATCTGCATATCTACATCCTTGAGCAGCCAGGAATTGCCGGTCAGGCAGAGCCATCTTGTATACGTGTCTACCATTTCATGCCTGCTCTTTTCTGAAAACGCCGGCAGATATTTTCCATAAATCTCCGGCAGCACGCCTGTCTTCGCAAACTCCTTCATGCCGCCAAGACCATAGATCTGGATATATTCGCTGCTGCTGACATCCTGCGCGATGTTATCAAATGAACTTTGATACAGCCTGATGACCGGGTGATCAGTCGGAACTTCCCCGAGCGCTCCCGAAATCAGGACATTCATACACGGCGTCGTCTCGTAAGACGCGACCAGACGATTGACGGAAGAAATGTGCTCCCGATAATAGGAAAGCGCTTCTCCAACATCATTCCAGTACCGGAAGATCGGCCGCGATTCTTCCTCCATCTGCCGCAGCTCATGCTGCCACGCTGAGACAATCGCGGGGTCTGTCACAAACAATCCTCTGTTCGCGCGGTCATTGAACAGCAGAAGCCGGTCGTCCACGAGGAGATAGTGCCGGAACGGCGTAAAGCGCCTGTCTTCTGAGATGTTATTGACGTAGGCGTAATATGCGTGATAATTCTCTCCCATCACAAAGAGGGGCGGAAACACGGACTGGAGAATCTCAATATTCTCTGCGTTGCTCTCCTCAGAGTTAGACTGATAAGACAGCAGAATACTGTGATGAATTTCCACCTGTGTCCCGTAATCGTCCTGCAGTGAGTGGATATTCCTGAGCAGTGCCTCTGTCTGCCCAAACATGTCCAGCCAGACTTCTGTATGCTCTCTGGAAGAGATCTTCTCATGCAGGAGGGAGTACGCGTACAGCATCAGCGCCGTGCTGCCTTCCAGCTCCCGGGCAGGCTCCTTAATGAGGGAGACGTCGATCGCCGCCTGCATCGGCTTAATTCCATTCGCAAAATAATTCGCCCGCAGATTTTGAAATCTGGTGAGCAGCTCCCTGATCGCAATCCGCGCCTGATACTTGCTGCTGCCGATCTTCTCGATCCGGAACAGACGGATGAGTTCATCCCGCTCATCCTTATTCAGCATCAGCGAATCACAGAATTTGTAAAAAAACTTGGCGCCGGGATATTTTGTCCCCTTGATCATCTTCTGGATCATCGTCCGGTCAAGATTGGTATTTTTGGCGAGCTGGTAGACCGTCACCTGACTGCGATTAATGTATTTTTGGATTTTTTTGTTTAATTCAGACATTTTTTGTGGAATCCTGTTGTGAGACTGCCGGAAATAATCATTTGTATTTTAACAGGAAACCTATAAAAAATGCAACGTGTGACCCGATGTGTGACCTCGTGATTTATACAAAAATTGGATATCTTCACCAAACCATGGTCACTATTTAAATATCTGTATAAAACCCGGTCGTTTTACCGACCGGGGTTCTACTATAAAAATACACAATATTCAGATTTTGCTCTACCCCCCCCCGAAAAATATTTGAATTTTAGAGGGATTGCCTCTATTTTTTCAAAAATGCAAACGGATCTGTGTCATACAGAAAATGCATCATGTGGTAAGCCGCCAGCAGCGCGACCTGTTCCTCCTGCAGAATACGCCGCACCTCTGCGCGGTCTGCCAGAACGATCTCGATTTCTTCACTTTTCTCGTTGAAGCAATTGGTGCAGGTTCCATCTGCGTACCCGAATACCGTCGCGCACGACTCATCTGTCATGCCGATCGTCGTGTAGCGCGGCGCCTCAAACATCGGATCTACGTCCAGAGGCGTAAAAATCAGACCGGTCTCCTCGCGCAGCTCACGAACCGCAGCTTCCCGGAAATTCTCGTCCGGCTCCACAAGTCCGGCGGGCAGCTCATACACGAACGTGTCGATCGGATAGCGGTACTGCCGGATCATGACGATCCGGTCACGCTCCGGCCCATAGAGCGCGTAGATCGCAACGCCGTCCGCTGTGTTCCTGCGCGTGCGGATCTTCAGCGCGTCCACATCCTTCGCGCGGGAGGCGACCATGTAATTCGCGTGATGCCCCTTGTCATTTGTCCCTTTTACCTGATACAGATTGACAAATTTCTCATTTGTAAGCTTGTTGATCTCATGAATCGTTGCCATTCATTTTTCCTCCGTCACGGCTTTCCGGCACGGCAGCCAAAACACCCGGCCGTGCAGGAACCTGCCGGTTTCCCTGCTGTGATCTCTGGCCGGAGCTGCGGCTCCTCAGGCTGTAAATGTCCCGAGTATGTTGTGAATACATCTGTGCAGATAAGGCAGGTATACCTCCATCGAGACCGGCTTCTCATAGAGGATGCACGAGTAGCAGGTCGAGCTGACCATCTCAAATATCGTAAACAGCATCAGGTCCGGGCGCTCACACTGAAGATGATCTTTTCGCATCATTTCCAGAAGCGTGTTCAGGATCTCCTGTGATTCCTCCGGCGCGGTC
Source organism: Eubacterium sp. (assembly GCA_017475785.1). The sequence continues at coordinate 32,836 of JAFVEX010000076.1, forward strand.
TCACTCATCGCCTGCTGAAAGATTCCCCAGGAAAGATTCTTGTTGATGAACTTCAGAACCATTGTGTTTTTTTTCAGGTATTCAAGGATGTAGTCAATAATGACCAGAAGCTGGTTTTCAAAGCCATCCACTGGATTTTTCTGCAGATGCTCGTTTGCCTCGTGCAGCACCAGGCTCGAATGGCGGACGATCAGCCGGTCGCGCAGCTCGTACTTATCCTTAAAATAGAGGTAAAACGTCCCCTTTGCCAGCCCGGCCGCCTTTGCGATATCCGCGATTGTCGTCTTGACGAAGCCCTTGTCCACAAACAGCTGAAATCCTTTTTTGTACAAGGCTTCTTCTTTGCTTTTCTTATTAATCTCTACACGTCCCATATGCTTCTCCCTCTTTTTTCCATTATCATGCTTTTCCGGAATGCTGTCAAACAGAAAAAATGACCAAAACCATTTTTGAATTCCGGTCATTTTTTATCTGACTCATGTATTGACTAATGGTCATTTTTGTTTTAAAATGAACAACGGTCATTTTATTTGTCTCTAAACAGAAGCAGTTCATCGTTTATTTTTTACAGAAAGGAGATGCGGTCACTTGGTGAGAACAGGCAAATGGATTGCCCGGCACCGGATACTGATTCTGATTGTCGGCATTGCGCTGCTGATTCCGTCCGCGATCGGGTATTTCAACACACGCACGAACTTCGATCTGCTGACATACCTTCCGGAGAGTCTGGAAACGGTCAGAGGTCAGAATATTATTATCGATGAATACGGAATGGGCGCGTTTTCCATGATTATTGTGGAAAACAAGGATTTGAAGGACACCGCGAAGCTGGAGCGGGACATCGAGGCCGTTCCGCACGTCAAGGACGTGCTCTGGTACGACGACATCGCGGATCTCTCGCTGCCGGTGCAGATGGTTCCGAAAGCGCTCAGAGAGAAGTTTTTCCGCGGGGACGCCACGATGCTCCTGGCGCTTCTGGAGAATTCCACCTCCTCGGACGAGTCGATCGAGGCAATCGACAGCATTCGCGCGATCGTCGACGAGGACTGTTATGTCAGCGGCATGACGGCGATCCTGAACGACCTGCGGGATCTCACAAACGAGGAGCTTCCGGTGTATGTGACAATCGCCGTCCTCCTGTGCCTCGCCGCGATGCTGCTGCTGACGGACTCGTTTTTTGTCCCGGTTCTGTTTTTGGCTGATATCGGCTTTGCCGTCATCTATAATATGGGATCGAATATTTTTTTCGGAGAAATTTCCTATATTACTAAGGCGGTCGCCGCGGTTCTCCAGCTGGGTGTCACGACGGACTACTCCATCTTCCTGCTGGACAGCTACCGGGAACAGCAGCAGTTATATCCGGATGACCGGAATGAGGCGATGGGGCGCGCGATCGCGAATACCTTCAAATCCGTAATCGGCAGCTCGATCACCACTGTCGCGGGATTTATCGCGCTCTGCTTCATGACCTTCACACTGGGAATCGATATGGGAATCGTCATTGCGAAAGGCGTGCTGCTGGGCGTCATCTCCTGCGTCACGCTCCTGCCGGCGCTCGTGCTGTTTTTTGATCCGGTCATCATCAAAACGCAGCACAGGCCGCTGCTCTCCGGAATTGAGAAACTGTCTGATTTTATCACGAAGCATTACCGGATCTGGCTCGTCGTCTTTGCTGTGCTGCTCGTCCCTGCTGTCTGGGGGAACCGTCATGTGGGCGTCTACTACGACATGTCCGGCTCTCTGCCAGATGAACTGCCCTCCAAACTCGCGCAGGTGAAGGTGGAGGACACTTTTGACAGCAGCACCATGCATATGATTCTGATGGACAGGACAATTCCGGCAAAAGAAAAGAAACAGATGTTTGATGAAATCGGACAGGTGGACGGCGTGACCTGGTGCCTGGGGCTCAATTCGCTGGTGGATCCTTCCATCCCCGACCGGATGATCCCCAAAAAGGTCAAAAACATGTTACAGAGCGGCGCGTATGAGCTGGCATTTGTCAGCACCTCCTATTACACCGGGTCAGACGAAGTCAACGCGCAGATCGAAAAAATCAATGAAATTATTGACCGCTATGATACAGGCGCCATGCTCATCGGCGAGGCGCCGCTGACACACGATCTGGTTGATATCACTGACGTAGATTTCCGGAATGTCAACACGGCCTCCATCCTGATTATCTTCGTCATCATCGCGCTGGTTTTCCGCTCGCTGTCGCTCCCGGTAATCCTTGAGCTGACAATTGAATTTGCGATCATGGTCAATATGGCTATTCCGTATTATACCGACACAAAAATCTCCTTTGTAACCAGCATAGTGCTGGGAACTGTGCAGCTCGGCTCCACCGTCGACTACGCAATCCTGATGACAAGCCGCTACCAGAAGGAGCGCCAGTGCGGACTGGCAAAAAAAGACGCCGTCCAGGCGGCGCACCGCGCCTGCATCGCTTCCATCATCACAAGCGGATGCGCGTTTTTTGCGGCGACCTTCGGCGTAGCAGTCTACTCCGACATCGACATCATTCAGTCCATCTGTATGATGCTGTCACGCGGGGCGATCATCAGCATGTTTACGGTAATCTTTATCCTGCCGGGCATGTTTATGATATTTGATCCGCTGATCTGCAGGACATCATTTGATTTTCTGGGTGTAAAAAAGGCAAACCAAAACAAACAGAACAGGGAGGTAACGAACATATGAACCGCAACAGAAAGATCAAAATCAAAAATAAGACAAGCAAGCTGATAGCTGTCGGCCTCTCTGCCGCGCTGGCGGCGGCACCTTCCCTTGCGTCTGTTCCTGTCTACGCGGCGGGAAGCGGGGTTTCAGGAAATCAGGACAGCGGAATTTCCGGCGCGGCGGGAAGCGGGGTTTCACGGAATCAGGACAACGGTTCCTTCTCCAAGGAGGACACGGTTTACGTCTTTGCCGACGCGGCTGGAAACGCGACCGACACGACTGTATCCAGCCATCTGATACTGGGCGGCGCAACCGGCGCCGTCAAGGACAGCTCTGACCTGAGCGGCATCACAAATGTCAAGGGCGACGAGACCTTCACCGACCAGGATGGCACCCTGGTCTGGGAGGCCGCCGGCGAGGATATCTTTTACCAGGGCACAACCAGCAAATCCGCGCCTGTTTCCGTCCACCTCTCTTACCTGCTGGACGGTAAGGAGATTTTCCCGGAAGATCTCGCCGGAAAAAGCGGTCACCTGACGATCCGGGTTCAGTACGAGAATCACTCGGATGTCTCTGTAAATGTCGGCGGAAAAACAGAGGATATCAAGACACCGTTTCTGATGATGACCGGTCTGATCCTGCCGGCTGATACCTTCTCCAATATTACGGTCGATAACGGGCGGATCGTCAACAGCGGCGGCACAAACGTAGTCCTCGGATACGGTATGCCGGGACTGAAAGAAAGCCTGAAGCTGGCAGAGCTGGAAGACAGTCTGGGAGCAGACGCAGCCGGCAGTTCCGGGGCAGATGACACAGGTACTTCAAAAGCCACTCCTGACGCAGATGAAAACAGTGAAGATTCCGGCAGTTCATCCAAGAAGGACGGGGAGAAGGAGGCGATCGAATTTGACACCACAGAAATCCGGCAGAAAATGCGCGACGGGATCGAGGATCTGAATATCTCGGATACCTTCGAGGTCTCAGCAGATGTCACTGATTTTTCCATGGGATCCACATACACCTTCGCTATGTCCGATCTGTTTGAAAATCTTTCCACCGATGATTTCTTCACGATCGATGATATCAACGATGCAATGGACAAGATTCGGGAAGCCGGTATTCAGCTGGCCGACGGCTCTGGCGAGCTGTATGAGGGCGCAGGCACTCTGAAGGACGGGTATGGTGAGCTCGATGACGGCATCAAGACCCTGAAGGATGGTGTCGGAGAGCTGGCGTCCGGCTCCGGCACACTAAAAAGCGGCATCCGGCAGTATATTGACGGCGTTGACACACTGGCATCCGGGGTGACATCCTATCTGGACGGCACAGACCAGCTTGCCAAAGGCGTGCAGTCTCTCTCCGACCTGCAGGAGGGCATCAGCCAGCTGAAAAGCGGCATCAACACGCTGGCAGAAAGCACCGGAAGCGACAGTGAGCTGATTACGGGCGTCAACTCCCTGAACAGCGGCATGCAGCAGCTCGAAAAAGCCGCAAACGCCATCGACGTAGACAAGATTTCACAGCTGGTAAAGGCCGGGCAGGGCACACTGGACGCGGCCGGCATCAACCTCTCTGGGACCATCGAGACGTTTGACGGGCTGGAATCTGCCCAGAAACAGGTGGATGACCTGATCTCCCAGATCGACCAGCTGAGCAGCGCCATCCAGCAGCTCGGCGACGCGCAGAGCGAAACATTTGATCAGACGAAGGCGGGAGCAAAGCAGATAACTGACGGTGTATCCAGCGCGGTCGCGCAGTCATCTGAGCTGAAGTCAGGTCTGAAATCAGCGGTCACGCCTCAGGTCAGCAGCGCTGTAAAGAGCCAGCTCTCCTCAGACGGCCTGCCTTCCTTCAGCGCCCCGTCCCTGAGCAGCGTCAGCAATGTAGAGAACATCAGCGTCGATACCAGCGGCCTTGACGAAGAAGCGAAGGCACAGGTAGAAGCAGCAGTTGCCGCGGCAAACAATCAGATTAATCAGGCAAATGAACAGATCAACAGCGCAAATGGCCAGATTAACAGCGCAAACGAACAGATGCAGCAGATCGTCGGCGGCGCGAATCAGACGATCCAGGGACTTGCCGCGAAAATGCCGGATCTGGTGGACCAGTCCGTCAGCGCTGCTGTTGACGCTGCGGTCGACGCGTCCGTCTCAAAGACAGCGGAGACCGTCGGCAGCCAGATCAACAGCACAATTGATGAGAAAATACAGAATTCTGGCAAAGAACAGGTACAGGAGGGCGTCAAGCAGCTGAACACAAACCTCGGCGCCCTGAAGAAAAAGGCACAGGCTGTTTCTAAAACCCTTGGCAATGTGATCGGCAGTTCTTCTTATCAGTCACTGAAAGAGCAGCTGCCTGGCCTGAAATCTACTCTGAATGATCTGGTCTCTGCTGATCCGGTCAAAAAACTCGGCACACTGCAGGGGAGCGTCGGCCAGCTTGCAGACGGAACTGCTTCTCTGAAAAAAGCCATGGACAAACAGCTCGTTCCGGGAATCCAGAAGCTTAATAAAGGCGCAGGTACCCTCAGCGAAAAATCTGACGAGGGAATCACGGCTCTGCAGGACGGCATGACAAAGCTGACCTCCAACAACAGCAAGCTGCGGCGCGGCGCGAAGCAGGTAACTGCCGCCGGCAGCAAGCTGTTTGACGGGGCGGACGCCCTTGTCAACGGCATCGAGCAGCTCCGGAGCGGCTCCGGAGACCTCAGCAGGGGAAGTGACTCAGTAAAAGACGGCATTGATGAACTTCATGACGGAGCAGGCGAGCTGCACGATGGCCTTGCCGAATTAAATGAGCAGGGAATTGAGAAAATCGCCGATCTTGTCGACGGAGACCTCACCGATCTCTACGACCGGGTGAAAGCCGTCAGTTCAAAGGACGCGGCGTACACCTGCTTCAGCGGTGCCGCAGACGGCATGGAGACATCTGTGAAGTTTGTGATCGAGACTGAGGGAATCGGAGAAGATGATTGAGGAATTATTTCCCATACGGTAAAGAAATCCCGGGCGGATCCGTTTGACCGGTTCCGCCCGGGATTTCTTTGTGCGGTTCTATTGGGAATAATGGAGGTAAATTCCGGAGGATTATCCCTCAATGGAAATCATCTGCTTCTCTTCCACTTTCTTCGGAAGATTTTTCGGGATGTCCAGCTTCAGGACGCCATCTTCAAATTTCGCTTTGATATCCTCCTGCTGGACTTCTTTTCCTACGAAGAAGCTTCTTCTGTAGGAGCCGCTGAAGCGCTCTCTGCGGATGTAGTTGCCCTTCTCATCCTTTTCGTCGTTGTTGTCCTCGTGTTTTGCGGTGACGGTCAGGTAGCCGTTGTTCAGCTCAGCGGCGACATCTTCTTTCTTGAACCCCGGAAGATCCATCGCGACCTCATAGCCGTCCTCGGTCTCCTTCACGTCGGTTCTCATGCTGCGCATCTGCGGCTGCGCCGCCCTCGCGCCGGCTGCCGGTGTCCTGAAAAAGCGATCCCACGGATCATCCATAAACTCATCAAAAAATCCTTTGCCAAATACTTCTGGGAATAACATAGGTCATGCCTCCTTCTTTATAATAAACTATGAATGCTTTGTAACACTGCAGATCCAGAGTCGTTCTGTATGGTTACGATTGTTAAACAAAACAGACTCACCAGAAACCTGTTCGTTCCTGTTGAGTCTGTTATACCACCTTTTATTAGCAGCGTCAAGAGGTGAGTGCTAATAATTTTGTGAAATAAATATGAACTTTATAAATTAACCGAATATTTTTCTGTGAATGTACTGATTACTGCTTTTCAAATACAATTTCGACCGTCGTGCCGCTGCTGGTGGACTGCACTTTGATGGATCCGTCCTCCTGAATTGTTCCTGCATCAAGCACAACAGCACTTTCTCCCGCGTCTTTAAATGTAATTCTGGTGCCTTTTACCTCGTAGGTTCCCTCCAGATGACACTCGTTTCGAAGATCCTCCAGCCCCTTCTCGTCGAGCTCCTCTTCCATGACCTTGAGCATTTCCGCCTTGAAGTCGTCATAGCTGTTATAACCGGCGGCCGCAGCAATCGTCCCCTTGACATCATCCGTGATCTCCATCCCCATCAGGCTGCCGATGATGCTGTCGAGATCCGTCTCCATAGCAGCCTTCAAGGACGACACCAGTGAATCCGCGTCCAGATCCAGTGTGAAACTGTCGTCTTCTGCCAGGTTCAGCAGGAATTCAACATTTGCGCTGCTCTGCAGCTCGATACCGCTGCTCTCCAGCTCCTTGTTGAGCAGATCTCTGATGTCGTAGCTGCTCTGGTACGCCCCGGCTGTGGTGTTTTCTTCACCGGCGGATTTCTTCCCGCCGCACGCTGTCAGCCCCGCCAGGAACGCCAGTGCCAGCACAAGTACCAGCGCAGCGCGTACTCCGCGTGAAATTTTCTTCCCTGTAACCCCTTTTTTCATTGTGTACTCTCCTTCCCCTGATCAATCTGTTTTCATACGTCAGCTGACATTATCCCCTGATACGCAAGTCTCCCGCTGGCCCATACGAAGGGTTTTTCTCATATTTTCCAGTAATAGATAATACGATGCAGGCCGGCTCTGGCGCTTTCATCACGACTTCCGTGCCTTTCATCATGCTTTCAGCGTCCTTCACCATCATATCATCTTTTTTGCGAAACATCACGCACATAATGAATATATTTCTGCCGCAGCACGCGCGTCCCCCAGAGGGTTTTACTATATGGGAAATTCGAGGTATTTCCCGTAAGTTAAAGGAAAAAAACAGAGCCTCCGCAGTCCGGCATCACAACTGCCGGCTGTTTCAGCCCTGCTTTTCTTTTGTGTTAAGCAATCTCCGGGTTCACTGATTCAAATGTATCCGGCCTGGCCGCTGCCCGCCTAACGTCTGAACAGTCCCTTTTTCTCGTACGGCTCCGTGCGAACCTCTCCCGGCTCATATCCGGTCTCCTTGATCACTGCCCTGAGCGCCTCCGGATCCGGCGCCTCCTCAGAGAGGATCACGGTCTCGCATTTTGCTCTGGAGGAAGTCACCTTTTTTACCTGGAACTTCTTCCGGACAGCTTCGTTGATATGTGTCTCGCACATACCGCACATCATTCCATTGACTGCAATTGTTGTTTTTTGCATGATAACTCTCACTCTTCTCTCTGGGAATGACCGGGAACCTGATGCGCGCAGCTCCCACAGCCCTGCGAACAGCCTGCACAACTCCCGCCGCAGCTGCCGGAACAGCTTCCGCAGCCGCCGCTTTTATGACCTTTCCAGATTTCTCTTACGCTGACTCCTACAAGCCCCGCGACAAGAAGTACCACAATGAATGGTCCGAATATTGCCATCATGCCCATCACTCCCTTTCGAATGAACCATATCTGACTTTATAATGATGTTGCTCAGGCTCCTGCGGCATCCACAGAGGTGACACTTCTTCTGCCTTCCTCCGGCACGTAGCCCTTGCGTACCAGCAGATAGATAATCACTGCGATCAGCAGGAATCCGACAATGGTTCCGAAATTAAATGCTACCTGACCTGTGAACAGGCCGCCTACCTGATAAGCGATGAGTCCGAGCGCGTATGCCCAGATCGTCATGTAGCCGATTGCTGCCCAGGTCCACTTCTGGTTGTTCATCTCCCGCTTGATCGCGCCGATTGCCGCGAAGCACGGTGCGCACAGAAGGTTGAATACCATGAACGCAAACGCGGATGCGCCGGTGTAGTCAGCGGCGACACGATCCCAGATCTGATCACCGTTCTCCTCCAGCTCGCCGTCTGCTTCATCATCGTAGTTATACAGGACACCGAAGGTTCCGACGACCTCTTCTTTTGCCACGAGTCCTGTAACGGTCGCGACGGTTGGCTTCCAGGTTCCGAATCCCAGCGGGCGGAACACGAAAGAAACACCGTTTCCAATAGAAGCCAGAAGAGAGGCATCCATCGGATTTACTTCATCTTCAGAAATATTCATTCTGTCTGCAAGATCAGCAACTGCCTGCTCTGTGACGACCGATTCGTCCTCCCACAGATTATCAACCATGCCGAAGCGGCCGTTGATGCTTCCGAAGGAGCTCAGGAACCAGATGATGATCGAAGAAACGACGATGACAGAGCCTGCGCGCTTGATGAAGGACCAGCCGCGCTCCCATGTCGCGCGCAGAACGTTGCCCACTGACGGCACGTGGTAGGCCGGCAGCTCCATGACGAACGGAGCGGGCTCGCCAGCGAATGCCTTAAACTTCTTCAGAATAATACCGGAAAGGATGACTGAACCGATTCCGATGAAATACGCGGAGGCCGCGATCAGCGGAGATCCGCCAAACAGCGCGCCCGCGATCAGACCGATGATCGGCAGCTTCGCGCCGCAGGGCATGAATGTCGTCGTCATGACGGTCATCTTTCGGTCGCGGTCGTTCTCAATAGTTCTGGACGCCATGACGCCAGGAACGCCGCAGCCTGTCGCGACCAGGCAAGGGATAAAGGACTTGCCGGAGAGGCCGAACTGGCGGAAAATACGGTCCATGACAAACGCGACACGCGCCATGTAACCGATATCCTCCAGAATTGCCAGCAGCAGGAACAATACCAGCATCTGCGGCACAAATCCGAGCACCGCGCCGACACCTGCCACGATACCATCCTGGATCAGGCCATAGAGGACACTGCCTTCTGCGACATGCAGCGCGCCGAGCAGAGCGTCAAAGAATCCAGGCACCCACTCGCCAAAAATCACGTCGTTCGCGAAGTCTGTCGCGCGCGTTCCGATGGAAACATTCCAGCCGCCCATCGCGATTGCGTAGATCAGGAACATGACAACCGCGAAAATCGGAAGGCCGAGCACACGGTTTGTCACGATCTTATCGATCTTATCAGAAACAGTCAGGCTGTGCGCTGCCTGTTTTTTCTTCACTGCGCTTTTGCATACCTTGCTGATGTAGTTATAGCGCTCGTTTGTGATGATGGACTCCGCGTCATCATCCAGCTCCTTCTCACAGTCCGCGATGTGGCCGGTGATTTCTTTCAGGACGTCCGGCGCGAACTTCATCTCGTCCATGACCTTCTCGTCGTTCTCGAACACCTTGATGGCGTACCAGCGCAGGAACCGCTTGTCCTCAATCAGGCCTTCGATGGATTCCTCGATGTGCGCGATGCAGTGCTCTGTGCTTCCCTCGAAGACATGCGGCGGCTCGCCCTGCAGGCTCTTGCTCGCCGCGGCAACCACTGCGTCCGTGACAGCCGATATTCCATCGGACTTCAGCGCGCTCATTTCCAGAACCTTGCAGCCAAGCTCTCCTTCCAGCTTCTTTGTATCAATGGTATCCCCGTTCTTGCGGACGATATCCATCATATTGATTGCGATCACAGTCGGGATGCCAAGCTCCAGCAGCTGTGTCGTCAGGTACAGGTTTCGCTCGATATTGGTTCCGTCCACGATATTCAGAATCGCGTCCGGTTTTTCGGTAACCAGGTACTGGCGGGAGACCACTTCCTCCAGCGTGTACGGGGACAGGGAATAAATACCAGGAAGATCCTGGATGATCACATCCTTGTGTCCTTTCAGTTTACCTTCTTTTTTCTCAACCGTAACGCCGGGCCAGTTTCCGACGTACTGACTGGAGCCGGTCAGATTGTTGAACAGGGTCGTTTTACCGCTGTTCGGATTGCCGGCAAGTGCAATTTTGATGCTCATGTCACTCCTCCTCTTTATTGTTCCTTAATCAGTTTTTTGGTCACTCAACCTCGATCAGCTCAGCGTCACCCTTGCGGACCGAGAGCTCATATCCGCGTACGTTCAGCTCCATCGGATCGCCCAGCGGCGCGACCTTGCGGACAAAGATTTCAGTTCCTTTTGTAATGCCCATATCCATGATACGGCGCTTTACCGGTCCCTCCCCGTGAAGCTTTACAACCTTACAGGTGCTGCCCACGCTGACGTCTTTTAATGTTCTCATTGCTGTCTCCTTTCCTCATTTTTAACTGCTTTTTTCAGAACTGAACCCGGGCGGCCAGTTTCTCGTCAAGCGCGATCCGGCCGTCCTTGACCTGGAGAATCATGTTCCCGTTGTTGTTCTGCACGACGGTGATCGTATCACCCTCCACCAGGCCGAGTTCGTTTAGATGACGTCTCGTCTCATCTTTTCCGGAGATGCGCTTCACCTGCACGCTCTCGCCGGAATTTGCCATTGTAATCGGCATCATAAAAGAATCCCTCCATACTGTTTTCGGTCACGTTCGGGTGACCTGCTTTCCCTTGCCGGATCAATGTTCATCTGCGTGTGATCTGGCATTTTCCTGCCGGATCAACGTACATCTGCTTGTGATCTGGCATTTTCCTGCCGGATCTGTGCGGTTTTTTGCGCGGAGCATTTCTCCATCCTGCACCTGTCAGAGTGCCATAAACGCTGGTTTTGTGACGCCCGATCACGACAAGGGTTAATTTTACAAAACTAACGTTATTTTAGCATAACTAACTTCTTTGTCAATAGCTTGAACTAACTCTTTCGGCGATTTTTTGCGATAAACTCGTATAAATTACCTTTATCGGACATCCCGCAGATGATATACTATGAGAAATCAAACCGTATTTGAGAATACCTGCGTTTTGAAAAACATAAGAAAAAGTAGTGTGGAAGTGTATCAAAAAAATTATTCGAGAGGAGAAATGATTATGCGCACAGACAGGCACCTCATTTTGGATCCATTCAGAAGGCAGCTCCTTATATTGACGGCTGCCGCGCTTCTGCTGCTTTCGCTGTTCGTCTTCCGCCCGGCAACGGTTCAGGCGGCTGCCGGCTACGCCAGCATGAACGAGCTCTTTTACAACATGGACAATGGAACGGTTTTACAGTCAAACGGCACCTGGTTCCGCAACGACCCGGACAGCCTGTACTGCGCAAAATCTCAGAGCGGCCCATGGAAGGCCGTCGGGGAGACCTGGACCGCCTGGTCCAACGGTTCCTACGTCCTCAACATCAGCAGCAGCGGCTATCTCGTCCGCTACAACTGCAAGACAGGCGGCGTAAAAAAGCTGAAAAAACTGCCGGGCTTTACCAGAACAGAGGAAGGCGACGGCTGGGGGATCTCGGCCGTCTACGGAAAGCGGGTTTATCTGACCCGCAGCAGCTTCAGCAAGTGGCGCCAGTGGACGTATCTCTATAAGCTGAACACAAAATCCTTTAAGCGCGTCAAAAATGACTGCATGATTTCCTGTCAGAAGGGCAAATATTTTGTCGCCGAGAAGGAATACCGCTCGGACGTCTCGCCGGTTCGCCTGGATCTCTATCAGTCTACAGCCAGCGGTCTGAAGCACATCAAAAAACTCGCCGCGCACGGGCACAGCGAGAGTATTGTCGGCAAAAAGATTTATTATACTGCGTCACCGGATCAGTATATGTCTGAAATCACCATATACCGCTGCAATCTGGACGGCACCGGCCGCAAAAAACTCGGCACAGTCTCTTCCGCGGGCTTCAGCCAGGTGCTGGCGCACTCGTTCACGTCGAAATACTGCACGGTTTATATGGACGGCAAGAGCTACCGGTTCACTTACAGCACAAAGACACTCATTCCAGAGTAAGGAGAATAAAGGTTTTTTAATTAATTAGCACTCGACTCTTGACACTGCTAACAACGCATGTTATAGTATAGTCGTGGCGAGGAACAGACGACATAACTGAAAATTGATGCTCTGCCGGACCCGAGGCAGAGCATTTTTCATACATTACAGTGTTTATTACGAAACTAAAATTCAATCCTTTTGTCTCTGCGGAAACTCCAGAGACTCTCTTACACGTTTTTGAAAACTGATTACAGGAGGAGGTGACATCATGAACATCAGCAAATTTACGCAGAAATCCATCCAGTCGATTCAGGATCTGGAAAAAACAGCATACGAGTTTGGCAATCAGGAAATCGAGCAGGAGCATCTGCTCTACAACCTGATCCACCAGGAGGACAGCCTGATTCTCAAGATGATCGAGAAGATGGAAATTAATAAGGAACATTTTCAGGATCGTCTCGACCAGGAGCTGAACAAAAAAACAAAGGTGCAGGGAGGAAATCCGTACATCGGGCAGTATCTGAACAAGGTTCTGACCATGGCGGAGGATGAGGCGAAGGCTATGGGCGACGAGTACGTCTCTGTCGAGCACCTCTTCCTTTCTATGATCCGAAATCCGAGCCCGTCTATGAAAAAGCTGCTCGGCGAGTACGGCATCACCCGCGAGCGGTTTTTGCAAGCTCTTTCCACTGTGCGCGGAAATCAGAAGGTGACGACTGACAATCCTGAGGCGACCTACGACACCCTGAACAAGTACGGGCAGGATCTGGTGGAGCGGGCGCGGCAGCAGAAGCTCGATCCGGTGATCGGACGCGACGGTGAAATCCGCAATGTCATCCGGATTCTGTCCCGCAAGACCAAAAACAACCCGGTTCTGATCGGAGAGCCCGGCGTCGGCAAGACGGCCGTCGTCGAGGGACTTGCGCAGCGGATCGTGCGCGGGGATGTGCCGGAGGCACTCAAGGACAAAACGATCTTTTCTCTGGATATGGGCGCGCTGGTAGCAGGCGCGAAGTACCGGGGAGAATTTGAGGAGCGGCTGAAAGCCGTTCTGGAAGAAGTCCGCAAGAGCGACGGCCGGATCATCCTGTTCATCGATGAGCTGCATCTGATCGTCGGCGCGGGAAAGACGGACGGCGCGATGGACGCGGGCAACATGCTGAAGCCGATGCTCGCGCGGGGCGAGCTGCACTGCATCGGGGCAACGACGCTGGGTGAATACCGCAAGTACATCGAAAAAGACGCGGCGCTGGAGCGCCGGTTCCAGCACGTCATGGTGGATGAGCCGACCGTGGAGGACACCATTTCGATCCTGCGCGGTCTGAAAGAGCGCTACGAAGTATTCCACAAGGTAAAAATCACAGACAGCGCGCTGGTCGCGGCCGCGACACTCTCCGACCGGTACATCACAGACCGGTTCCTCCCGGACAAGGCCATTGACCTGGTCGATGAAGCGTGCGCGCAGATTAAGACAGAAATGGACTCACTCCCTGTCGAGCTCGATGAGATGAACCGCCGGATCATGCAGATGCAGATCGAGGAAGCGGCGCTGAAGAAAGAAACCGACGAGCTCAGCCGCGAGCGTCTGACTGATCTGGAAAGGGAACTGGCCGAGCTGAAGGACCGCTTCAGCGCGCAGAAGGCACAGTGGGAAAATGAAAAAACCGCCGTCGACCGGGTCTCCGGACTGCGGGAGCAGATCGAGGAAATCAACCGGCAGATCGAAGCGGCGCAGCGCGACTACGACCTCAACAAGGCGGCAGAGCTGCAGTACGGCGAGCTGCCAAAGCTGAAGGCCGAGCTCGCGGCAGAAGAAGAAAAAATGAAACGGGAAGATCTGTCCCTCGTGCACGAAAGCGTCACAGAGGATGAGATCGCGCGGATCATTTCCAGATGGACCGGCATTCCGGTAGCAAAGCTGACTGAGGGAGAAAAGGCAAAAATCCTGCATCTGGAGGATGACCTGCACAGGCGCGTCGTCGGCCTGGACGAGGCCGTCAGTCTCGTCACGGACGCGATCATCCGCTCAAAAGCAGGCATCAAGGATCCGACGAAACCCATCGGCTCCTTCCTGTTCCTCGGCCCGACCGGCGTCGGCAAGACCGAGCTGGCAAAAACACTTGCCGAGCGGATGTTTGACGACGAAAACAACATGGTACGGATTGACATGAGTGAGTATATGGAGAAATTCTCCGTCTCCCGCCTGATCGGAGCGCCTCCCGGATACGTCGGCTACGAGGAAGGCGGCCAGCTCTCCGAGGCCGTCCGCAGAAAGCCGTATTCTGTCGTCCTCTTCGATGAAATCGAAAAAGCGCACCCGGATGTCTTCAACGTCCTTCTGCAGGTGCTGGACGACGGCCGGATCACGGATTCGCAGGGAAGAACCGTCGACTTCAAAAACACCATCCTGATCATGACCTCCAACATCGGGTCACAGTATCTGCTGGATGGCATTCAGGACGACGGCACCATCAGTGCGCAGGCTGTCTCGCTGGTGCAGCAGGATCTGCGGGCGCACTTCCGCCCCGAATTCCTGAACCGCCTGGACGAGACCATCCTGTTCAAACCGCTGACCAAAGAAAACATCGGCAGCATCGTCGATCTGCAAGTCGCGGATCTGAACCGCAGGCTGGCAGACCAGCGTCTGACCATCGTGCTGACGCCCGCCGCAAAAGATTTTATCATCGAAGGCGGCTATGATCCCGTTTACGGCGCCCGCCCGCTCAAGCGCTATATTCAGAAGAATGTTGAGACGCTTTCCGCGCGCCTGATCCTCGGAAGCGGCGTCCACGAGGGCGACACCATCCGGATCGACGTCGGAAATGGTGGTCTGGCGGCAGAGACAGTTGGAAAATAAAAGATGGGAAGGGCTGACAGAGGACGGTTCTCTGTCAGCCCTTTCATTCCTGTCATTTTTTATAACGCCATCTTCAGAACCTCCACAAAGCGCTCCGGATTCAGCGGCAGATAATGCCCGACTGGTTCGGTGCCGTCCTTTGTGGCACGGAGTGCCATTTCCATAAAGTCACTCTCATCGATACCAAGTTCTGTCAGGGTTGTCCGCAGGCCCAGTTCTCTGAAATAATCTGTCAGCAGTTCCGCCAGCCGCAGCGCCTGCTGCCGGGTATCGCAGGTGTACGGATCTACGCCGAACACCCGCACTGCCAGCTGCGCAGGCTTTTCCGGCTTTTTTTCTGCGGCATACCGAATCCATGCCGGCAGCACAACTGCCATCCCCTCGCCGTGAGTTATGCCATATTTCGCGCTCAGTTCATGCTCAATCCGGTGGGATCCCCAGTCACCGACCCGTCCGGTATCCAGCAGATTGTTATGCGCGATCGAAGCCAGCCACTGTATCTCTGCGCGCGCGTCATAATCACCGGGATTCTCGTGAAGCCGCCGGCCATTCACCAGCAGCGCGCGGACGCCTCCTTCTATCAGATAATCTGTTACATCCGTATGCGGCACGTCACTGAAATACCGCTCCAGCAAATGCGACAGGATGTCGGCTGTGCCGCATGCTGTCTGAAAGTCCGGCAGACCCAGCGTATATTCCGGATTCATGATGGCAAACCGCGGGATAATCTGGTTGTCCTCAAAACCGACCTTTGCAGGCCCGTTGGACAAAATCGCCGCATTGGACGTCTCTGATCCACTTGCCGGAAGCGTTGCGATCACGCCGACAGGAAGGACCCTCTCCGGGAACGCGCGGTTTGCAAAGAAATCCCAGACATCCCCGTCGTAAGGGATCCCGAGCGCTGTCGCCTTCGCAGTGTCTATCGAACTTCCGCCGCCGACGGCGAGCACAAAATCCACCTTCTCGCGTCTGCCAAGCTCCACCAGCTCCCGCACAAGGGAAATTTCGGGATTTGGCACCACGTTTCCATTCGCCCGAAATGAAATCCCCTGCTCCTTGCAGGTCTCCTCAACAATCTGATAGATGCCCAGCTCTTCCACAAACGTGCCACTGTACACCATCAGCAGAGAAGTCGCGCCCTCTTTCACCAGAAGCCGTTCCAGATTGCCGCGCACATCCTTTCCGAACGCGATTTCTGCCGGGTTGTGATAATTGAAATCAATCATGTTCTTCCTCCGATACGGCCAGATAATTTTTAATCCACCAATCGATGCCCGCGCAAAGAAATTTCCGCCGAATACATTCACGCAGGATACATGGTTAAAAAGCTGTTACGAGAAAAGTCCCGTGCTGAAATACCGGTCGCCGCGATCCGGAAATACCACGACAATATTCCCGCGGTCAATGGTGCGCGCAAGCTTTCTGGCAGCCGCGAGCGCCCCGCCGGAGGATGAGCCGGCAATAATTCCTTCTTTCCGGGCCAGCAGCCGCACGGCGTCAAATGCCTCACTGTCGGAAATCTTGATCACCCAATCTACCAGATCCATATTCATGGTATCCGGGATGAAATCATTTCCGATTCCCTCAATATTGTAGTCTGCATGCGCTCCGCCGCCCATCGTGGATCCGACCGGATCTGCCAGAACCCCTGAAACGCCGGGATTACGCTCTTTGATATACTGGAGAATCCCGCTGAAGGTTCCGCCGCTTCCGGCTCCTGCGACCACATAGTCGATCTGCCCGTCCATCTGTTCATAGATTTCTTTTCCGGTCGTCTCGTAATGCGCGCGGGGATTTGCCGGATTGCGGAACTGACTGAGCATGACTGCGTCGGCTGTCTTTTCCAGCAGTTCCTTCGCGCGGTTTTCCGCGCCGAGCATCCCTTCCTCGCGCGGCGTATTGATCACCTCCGCGCCGAGCGCCCGCATCAGCTGCTGCTTTTCCTCCGAGAATTTTGTCGGTACCACAAAAATAATGCGATACCCGCGGTTCAGTGCAGCAAACGCAATCCCGATTCCGGTGTTGCCGGCGGTCGCCTCGATGATCGTCCCGCCGGGACGCAGCCGGCCGCTCAGCTCCGCGTCTTCAATCATATATTTTCCGATGCGGTCCTTCACGCTCCCGGCCGGATTCGCCAGCTCCAGCTTTGCGTAAATATTGACGCCCTCCTTTAGGCCGAGATGCCCCAGCCTCACCATAGGCGTGTGTCCTATCATATCCTGCATGGAATCATAGACCTGCATGGTCTCATACCTCCTGTTATCTGTCCCCGACAGATTGAATAATTGCCTGCTCCAGATCTGCGATGATATCTTCCGCTGCTTCAATGCCGACCGACAGGCGGATCAGACGGTCTGTAATGCCAGTCTTCTCACGGATTTCCTTCGGTATCGACGCGTGTGTCATGGTTGCGGGATGGCAGACCAGGGATTCGACGCCGCCCAGGCTTTCTGCCAGAGATACCAGCTTCAGCGATTCAAAAAAAGTATCGATGTTATGTTCTTCTGTCAGTTCAAACGAAATCATCCCGCCGCCGTTTTTTGCCTGACGCGCGTGAATTTCATGCCCCGGAAAATCTGGAAGACCCGGATAATATACTTTTTTCACGTCCGGCAGTGCCGCAAGCCACCGGGCGACGCGGCCGGCATTTTCCCCGTGCCGTTCCATCCTGACCGACAGCGTCCGCAGTCCCCTGATCAGCAGGAAGGAATCAAAAGGCGGCAGCACGCCTCCGGTCGCGTTCTGTATGAACGCAAGCTTTTCCGCCAGCTCCCCGGTCGTTACAACGGCAAGCCCTGCCACGAGATCACTGTGGCCGCCCAGATATTTAGTCGCGCTGTAAACGACAATGTCTGCCCCAAGTTCAATGGGTTTCTGCAGATAAGGTGTCATGAAGGTATTGTCGACGATCACCTGCACGTCATGGGTGTGCGCCGCGTCCGCGAGCGCGCGGATATCGGTGATCGTCATCAGCGGATTCGCCGGCGTTTCGAGGAACACTGCTGCCGTCCGGTCGGACACCAGCCGCTCAAACGCCTCCGACGTATCCTCAGGAAGCATCTGATATGTAAAGCCAAAGTGATCGAAAATCTTGTCCAGCACACGGAAGGTTCCTCCGTATACATTGCTGGAAATAATGATTTCATCA
>JAFVEX010000077.1 GCA_017475785.1 Eubacterium sp.
CTTAGTGCGGCCGAGATGCATAAATCGAAAGGAACCCCATGAACCAGCAGAAAACGTTAAAATTTCATAACCGGGCATCTTTGGTGCTGCATTTTCTGCGGGGGAGCTGGCAGTATTTCGCGCTGAGCATTCTTTTTGCGAGCATCGTCTCGCTTGCGGATCTCATCAACCCGAAGATCATTGAGTACACGGTGGATTCAGTGATTGGCAGCGAGCCGCTTTCTGCGCCGGCATTTGTCCGGCAGATGGTTGAACAAGCAGGCGGAATCACCTGGTTTCGCGGCCATCTGGCGCTGATCGCGGGGGGTGTCCTCGCAGTCGCGGCCGCAGGCGCCGTCTGCCGCTATCTTTTTATGCTGTTTGATTCGCTGGGAGCGGAGACCTTTGTGCGTCATGCCAGGGACGGCCTGTATTCTCATATCGTGCGCCTTCCCTATGCCTGGCACGGGGAAAACCATACAGGTGATATCATCCAGAGGTGCACGTCGGACGTGGAGACGATCAAGCTCTTTGTATCGGAGCAGCTGATGTCGCTGTTCCGTGTAGTGCTTCTGATCGTCCTGTCGCTGTATTTCATGATGCGCATCCACTGGAAGCTGGCGCTGGCAGAGGTAATCTTTATCCCGGTCATGGTGCTGAGCTCTGCTTTTTTTTACACGAAAATCGGTTCTGCCTTCGAAAAAGTAGACTCCGAGGAAGGCAGGCTTTCCAGCATCGCGCAGGAAAATCTCACCGGTGTGCGCGTAGTCCGCGCCTTTGGGCGCGAGCGTTTTGAGCAGGAGCGTTTTGCCCGTCAGAACCAGCACTACACGAAGCTGTGGTTCCATCTGCAGCTGATCCTGGCCTCGTTCTGGACTTCGGGAAATGTGTACGCTACGGTCAGAAATCTGATCGTGACGGTGCTCGGCGTGACCTTCTGCGTGCAGGGTACACTGACAGCCGGCGGTTTTATCGCATTTATGTCGTACAATGCCCTGATCTCGCTTCCCGTGCGCAGGCTCGGCAGGATTATTACGGAGATGAGTAAGGCGGCCATCTCTATAGACCGCCTGCGGTATATCATGAACGCGGAAGAAGAAACATTTGAATTATCGCCGGAGAATCGCACTGCGGGCACAGAAGCATCTTCCGGCAAGGCTTCTGCTCATGGAGGTTATGAGGCGGCCGTCGCGTTCACATCAGACAAGGAGAGCGAGTCCAGACCGGCTGACGCCAGCAGGATGATATTCAATGGAGATATCTGCTTCGAGCATGTATCATTCCAGTACCCCGGCGGTACAGGAGAAGTCCTGCGTGACGTCTCATTTACGGTTCCTGCCGGAAAAACTGTCGGGATTCTCGGGGGTACGGGCAGCGGCAAGACGACACTCATTTCCCTGATCGACCGCCTGTATGAACTGGATCCCGGAAAAGGGCGGATTACGATCGGCGGAAAGGAGCTGAAGGAAATCCCGCGCGGCCTGCTGCGCGAGAATATCGGCATGGTGCTCCAGGAGCCGTATTTATTCTCTGGAACAATCGCCGAAAATATCGCAATGTCAGGGGAAAAAGCCGAAAGCACAGCAGCTGGTCACACCGCGATGTCAGGGGAAGAAGCCGAAAGCATGGCAGCTGGTCACGCCGCGATGTCAGGGGAAGAAGCAGCAGGCACAGCAGATGGTCACACCGCAATGTCAGGGAAAGAAGCCGCAGAAAAACCAGATAACCAGTCAGGACAGGTGCAGGCGGTTGAAGAAGCGGGAGTCTCCCGCGCGGCTTCTGTGGCGGCACTGGACGAGACCATCGAGAAGCTGGAGCAGGGCATGCAGACCTTTGTCGGCGAGCGCGGCGTCACATTGTCCGGCGGGCAGCGGCAGCGCGTTGCCATCGCGCAGATGCTGTACCGGAAAACGCCGATTATGATCTTCGACGATTCTCTGTCCGCAGTCGACGCCGAGACAGACGCAAAGATCCGCGCGGCACTGCGGGAGCAGACAGCCGGCGCAACTGTCATTTTGATTGCGCACCGCATCACGACACTGATGCATGCAGATGAGATCATCGTGCTGGATCAGGGGGAAATCAGGGAGCGTGGAACACACAGGGAGTTGCTGGAACAGAACGGAATCTATCGGCATGTCTATGAACTGCAGACCAGAGATGCCGATCTGTAATTGTTCGCTGTTGTATATATGCAGACCAGATGATGCTGGAACCCGGCCAGTGCAGGAAGCCAACTGATATCGAAAACCAGCCCGTACTGGGAGCCGTATGATATCGAAAACCAGCCCGTACTGGGAGCCGTATGATATCGAAAACCGGTCGTTACTGGAAATCTGCCGGGACAGGAAAATAAAGAAATGAAGGAAGACGATTTTAAGGGACGGCGCCTGCCGATGTTCGGCATTCCGAAGCTGATGCCGTTTATCCGCCCGTATGGAAAAAAACTGATCGTGATGATCCTGCTGGGCATTTTGAGCAGCCTGGCAGATACAATCTACCCGCTGTTCAACAGCTATGCCATAGATCATTTTATCGCAGGACGTACGGTAGACGGAATGGTCCGTTTTGTGGCGCTCTATCTCGGGCTTATGGTTCTGCAGGAGCTGGACAATTTTTACTGCCTGTACCAGTGCGGAAAGGTGGAGCTGGCGATCGACCGGGATCTGCGCGGCGCGGCATTCGACCACCTGCAGACCCTCTCTTTTTCTTATTTCAACCAAAACAGTGTCGGATATATTCACGCCCGTGTCATGAGCGACACAGCCAAAATCGGAGAGCTGGTCGCGTGGCGGATGATGGATGTCGTCTGGAACGTCTCCTATATTGCATGTGTCCTGATCATGATGCTTTCGCTCTCCCCGCGCCTGGCGCTGTTTGTCATCGTGCTGGTGCCTGTTGCGGTAGTGGTGATTCTGTTCTTCGAGCGCAGACTGATCGCGCTGAATCACAAAATCCGGGAGATCAACGCGCGCATCACATCCGATTTCAACGAAGGCATCACAGGGGCTAAAAGCATCAAGGTGCTGGCCGTCGAGCAGAAGATGACCGGTGAATTCCGGAAGGACACGCGGCGCATGCAGAAAACGATCGTCAATACGACGCATCACGCCGCGCTGCTCACATCCATTGTGACGCTGCTGTCTTCCGTAGCGCTTGCTTTGGTGCTCTGGCAGGGCGGCCTGATTACACTGGACGGCGTTATCAAAATCGGCACGCTGTCAGTGTTCATGTCCTATGCAGTCGGCGTGCTGGAGCCGATCCAGAGCATCATTACGACCCTGTCGACTCTGATTTCAATTCAGGTCAATATCGACCGGTTTATGCGGCTGCTCGGGGAAGTGTCCGACGTGGCAGATACGCCCGAAGTCATTGAGAAGTACGGTGATAATTTCCATCCGCGCAGAGAAAACTGGGAGCCGCTGCACGGCGACGTGGAGTTCAGGGATGTGACGTTCCGGTATCCGGACGGAGAAGAATATGTCCTGGAGCACTTCAATCTGAAGGTGCCGCACGGGACAAATGTCGCGATCGTCGGAGAGACAGGTGCCGGAAAATCGACGCTTGTCAACCTTGTGTGCAGATTTTATGAGCCGACAGAGGGACAGGTGCTGATCGATGGCCGTGACGCCCGCGAGCGCTCACAGCTGTGGCTGCACAGCAGTATCGGCTATGTGCTGCAGACGCCCCACCTGTTTTCAGGAACCGTGCGGGAAAACCTCCGCTACGGCAGGCCTGATGCCTCCGATGAAGAAATCTGGGAGGCACTGTCTCTCGTCTCGGCAGATTTTGTAGTGAAAAAAATGCCCCGCGGGCTTGATACAGAAGTCGGAGAAGGCGGCGACACGCTTTCTACGGGAGAGAAACAGCTCATCTCCTTTGCCCGCGCGCTCCTGGCCGACCCGAAGATTCTTGTTTTAGACGAGGCTACTGCATCCATAGACACTGTGACAGAAAAAGCGATTCAGGACGCCATCGCGGCAGTAATCAGAGGAAGAACCTCCTTTGTCATCGCACACCGCCTGTCCACCATTGCGGGCGCAGACATTATCCTGGCGGTTCGCGACGGAAAAATCATAGAAAACGGCACGCACCAGGAACTGATGCGTGCCCGCGGATACTACTATAAGCTTTACCGTCAGCAAATGGAGAGTGTTGTATAAGAAACCACGCCCGTCAGATGTAATACACGGCTCCCTTATGCTGCTGGCTCTTTACCTTCGGCTCGCAGTCCGGATATCCGAGGATGCAGTTTCCGATTCCTTCGTACTCGCCTTCAATGCCGAGATCCTTCAGCAGCTGTTTGCACGCGTCTGTCTCAAACATTTCCTTTGCGCGGTGAATCCAGCAAGCGCCAAGTCCCAGACCGTGCGCCGCGATCTGCATGTTTTCCATTGCGCAGCTTCCGTCGTAGACGCGCTCCGCTTTGTTCTTGTCGGCCAGGACGATCAGTACGACCGGAGCGCCGTAGAAAGGATCAATTTCGGCACCCATGATGCCGGCATTGATCTTTGAGAGACGGTCACGCGTCTCCTTGTCTGTGACAGCGATGACGATCGGGGAGTTGCTGCCGCGCCCGATCGGGGCGGTCACGCCTGCCTCAATTACCTGGTCCATCAGTTCCTTCGGAACCATGTCCGGTTTGTACTTCTTGCAGCTGTAGCGGGTGAGCAGGCAGTTCATTACTTCGTTTGCCATGAAAAATTCCTCCTGAAATCAGAAAATCATACGCACCTGTCTGAAACAGGTTACTATTTTATCCAAAAATATCATATAATGAATTTCAGGACGCGTCAATGAATATCAATTTCAATACAGCTTTGTTGAAAGAGTATAATTTGTATCAATATAAATTTCGGCGTATCGCTGTAATAAAGCAGCAGCGCAGGGAAGTATTCGCCCGGTTAAACGTATAAATACCATGATTATCCGCCAATAACTGAAAAATTTGTATTGTTCAACTTGCTAAAAAAAACGAAGCAAAAAAACACAAATTCTACTGGGAAAATGCTTAAAAGTTAAAAAACCTTCGGATTCTCCAAAGAAATATTGAAAAAGTCCAAGAATATGTTATTATTAGGATAGATTATTAAGACAAATTCTAATATGAAAATTGTTTGTAAAGAATCCTGTTTCCGAGAAGAGACAGGATTTTTACGAAGGCGAATTTCCACGAAGCTGCAGGGAAGTACTTTCTGGCCTGACGTTGATGGATGAGTCCATACTTCCACAAAACGAGACAGACGATGAGCGCACATTCCAGTAAGAGGTTCAGATTATTTTCGAGGAATTCACGAGAGTGATGAAGTTGGAGGAAAGTTGTTATGAAAATTGTTGATTCGGGAGTTTTGGAGTCCTCGTTCCTGGACTTTACGATTCCCTCATCGTTCGCGAGGGAGACACTGTATTACCCGATTGAATACGGCACGTTTGTCTGCGACAGAAATTATGCCATCGAGCGGAAATATCTTGACCAGTACCTGATCATGTATGTCCGGTCCGGCGCGCTGAACGTCAGCGTAGAAGGGAAAGAAGAGCACGTTGATTCCGAACAGGTGGTTCTGATGGACTGCAGACAGCCGCACGCTTACTGGTGTACGGAAAACGCGGAATTCCTTTGGTTCCATTTCAATGGGTGTAACTCGGAAGGTTATGTCAGATTCCTTCGTGACAAGTATGGAAGCTTTTTGATGACGCCGGAAGAGCCGGAGCGGATCCTCAGGTATTTTGAGCGGCTATTCCTCTACCTGCAGGCAGAGGAGATCAATGAGCATATGGTTTCACTCCAGATCAACAAGATTCTGGCCAGGCTGGCCAGTGCCGGTGAAAACGCCATGGGAAACAACATGTTTACGCCGGTTATCCAGCATATCAGGAATCACTATGATGAGGAGATACGTCTGGACGATCTGATGGATATCTGCGGACTGAGCAAATCTTATTTTATCAGAGAATTCAAAAAACAGGTAGGCAGTACGCCGCACGAATATCTGCTGGCATATCGCCTGCGCCAGGCAAAACAGCTGCTCGCGACCTCCGGGAACTCGATCGAGGAGATCGCAGAGCGGTGTGGTTTCAACAGTACCTCGCATTTTGCAAGAGCATTTAAAAAAGAAAACCAGATGACCCCGACCGATTTCCGAAACATCCGGTTTTGATATTGAGGGGGAATCAGGGTCTCGGGAAGGAACCCGTAAGGCTGCCGCGCTGCGGCAGCCTTTTTTGCGTTATAAAAGAATAAATGTATAATACCAAGTGATCAGGTGCAGTGACATCTGCATGCGACATCGTTATAATGCAATCAAGATCAAACAAAACAGACGGCACAAAACCAGAAATGAAAAAGAATTAAAGTCTGATTTGTGCCAAAAAGAAAAACAATTATACCAATTCAATTAAACAAGACTAAGACAAAGGAGGAAACGTAAAATGGCAATTCGTACAGGTATCGCACCGGACAGCTGGGGCGTGTGGTTCCCGGAGCATGAGAAACAGACACCGTGGTATCGCTGCATGGACGAGATGAAGGTTGCCGGCTACGCCGGTGTTGAGCTCGGTCCGTGGGGATATTTTCCGAAGACAAATCCGATGCTGAAAAACGCGCTGGCAGCACGTGATCTGACACTGGTCGCGGGAACCGTCGGCGGAAACTTCCTGGATGACGAGAGCGTTGAAGGAATCCTCAGCACAATCGATGACATCGCCGCGCTTCTGAAGGATTTTGACACAGCAAAATATATCGTTCTGCTGCCTCCGATGTACACAAACCTTGAGACCGGAGAACTGGAGATGGCGACAGAGCTGACAGACGAAGAGTGGAAGAAATACTGCGAAAACGTGCAGAAGTGCGCTGACCGCTGTGCTTCTTACGGACTGGAAGGCCTGTTCCATCCGCATGTAGACTGCCATGTAGAGACCGAAGAAGAGATCGAGCGCTTCCTCGCAGATACAAACGTAAACCTCTGCTTCGATACCGGCCACCATGTATACGGCGGCGGCGAGCCGATCAGCTTCTATCGCAAGCATGCAGACCGCATTCCGTATATCCATCTGAAAGACTGCGATCTCGCTGTCAAGGCAGAGATGGACAAAAACAAATGGTCCTTCGCAAAAGCTGTTACCATGGACATCATGGTAGAGCCGGGCAAGGGAAGCATCGACTTTGCGGAGTTCTACAAGGCACTTGTAGAAAACAATTATGACGGCTGGTGTGTCGTTGAGCAGGATCTGTTCCCGGTAAAATCCTTTGATGATCCGCTTCCGATCGCAGAGCGCGGCCGTCAGAACCTCAGAGACGCAGGCTTTGTAGACTGAAAATTACAATCCTTTACCAGGAAACTTTGCGAGAATCTTTAAAAAAACACCGGGCATGTCAGCCGAAGCATGCCCGGTGTTTTGCATGTTGCGTTATGCGCCGTATCCCGGCACGGCGCGTCTTTTGTGCTTCTGGTCAGATAACAAAGACAGCCGGCCGCACCCTTTGCAGTCAGCCGTTCTCCGCGAGAAACTCGTCCAGAATTTTCTGGATTTCCTCCTCACCGAGGTCATTCATATACTCCGTCAGATACGCAATCTCATTAAAAATGTTGATTGGCTTCTTTTTCTCCGCGCCGCCCGCAGAACCACAGCTGCAGCCGCCGGCCTTGCGCGTCTCAGAAGTTTCCTGAATATCACTGATTTTTCCCATG
Source organism: Eubacterium sp. (assembly GCA_017475785.1). The sequence goes on from JAFVEX010000077.1 coordinate 7,668, forward strand.
GTATATCCCTCCCTGTGCACAGCAGAAAGAACCCTTTGACTTTCGCCGGACTTCCGCCTGCCGACATCATTATCTCACAGCTATATATGTTTGTCACGTCAGAAATTGAAGTTTGTCGGGATCGTGGTTTTTTATTTTCGCACTCACCGGATCGGTTTCCTCTGACGATCCGGCAAAAAGCTTCCAGGCCAGATGATAAGACCCGCTAATTGCGCGAGGTGTTTATTCAAAAGGAGGAACAACCACCTCGCGCAATAACCGGCTCTAATCATCTCGTCCTGTAAGTCTTTTTATC
>JAFVEX010000078.1 GCA_017475785.1 Eubacterium sp.
TCTTCCAGACCGCGGACTGCATCCGGATTTTGATAATCCAGTGCGAATACGATCTCCGCCGGCGTACGCGCAAGCCCGCTCTGCCGCGGAATTCCGAACTTCTCCGGAAAATCCGACCGGATAAATGCAATCGGCTCAATCATCTTCTCATACCGTTCCATTTACTTCCTCCCAATATAAAAAGGGCTGCTGTAATGGATGCACGAAACAATACATACAGCAGCCCGGCCAATCATTCTTTTGCGGCCGACAGGTGTTTCCGCTTTGGCAGTTTGACATGCAGCGCCTGATCAATGACATCCTGTACGGAGCTGACCGGTACGATCTCCAGCGTGTCCCGCACCTCTTTGGCCACATCTTCCAGATCGCGCACGTTGTCCTTCGGGATAAGAACCTTCTTTACGCCGGCACGCTGCGCGGCCATCAGCTTCTCCGGCAGGCCGCCGATCGGCAGCACCTGTCCGCGGAGGGAGATTTCACCGGTCATGGCGAGATCATTTTGAACGGATTTACCGGTCACGAGAGAAACGAGGGCAGTAAACATCGTTACACCTGCAGAAGGACCGTCTTTCGGGACGGCGCCGTCCGGCACATGAATGTGGATATCCTTGTTGTTAAAGTCCACATCGTCGCTGACAAAAAGCGATTTGACCAGACTGAGAGCAATCGTGGCGGATTCCTTCATGACATCCCCGAGCTGACCGGTCAGAATAATATTGCCGCTTCCCTTCATAAAAGTGGTTTCAATAAAGAGAATTTCGCCGCCTGCCATCGTCCAGGCAAGTCCTGTGGCAACGCCCGGCGGGCAGTGTTTCAGAATGCGGTCATGCAGAATTCCCTTGTTGCCGAGAAATTCCGGAATGTTTTTCTCGCGGACGGTAATGCGCAGTTCCTTTGCAATCGGAAGCGGCGTGTTCTCACTGGCTTCCTGTGCTGCGGCACTGTCATTGACAGCGGATGGGTCATCCGGATTGGCTGCGGCCGCCTCTGCGGCCTCCGCAGCTTCTGCAGCGGCTGCCTGTGCTTTTCTCGTGGCAGCTTCTGTCTCGGAAAGCTGTTCTACAATTTTTGCGGCAGTCTTTCTGCACAGAATATCAAGCTGCTTTTTCAGACCGCGGACGCCGGATTCCATCGTATATTCATTGATGATCCGCCGGATTGCACCGTCTGTGACACGCAGCTGCTTTTTATCAATGCCGGCATCTTCAAGTGCCCGCGGCAGCAGATGCTTCTTGGCGATCTGCAGCTTTTCAATCGGTGTATATCCCGGCAGCTGAATCATCTCCATACGGTCCAGAAGCGGCTGCGGGATGGTATCATAGGTGTTCGCCGTGCAGATGAAAAATACATTTGAGAGATCATACGGAATATTCATGTAATGATCAGTAAAGGTATTATTTTGCTCCGGATCGAGCACTTCCAGAAGCGCACTGGCCGGATCGCCCTCAAAGCCGCGCGCAAGCTTATCTACTTCATCGAGTACCACGACCGGATTCATGGCGCCGGAGCGCTTGATTCCGTCCATGATACGGCCGGGCATTGCGCCGACGTAAGTACGGCGGTGGCCGCGGATCTCAGCTTCGTCGCGGATGCCGCCGAGGCTGACACGGACATATTTGCGTCCGAGGGCTTCCGCTACGCTCTTTCCGAGACTTGTCTTGCCCGTGCCGGGAGCACCGACAAGAAGAAGGATCGAGCCGCCCTGATTCTGCTTCAGCGTCATAACAGCAATCTGCTGAAGCATACGTTCTTTGATTTTCTCGAGGCCGTAGTGATCGCGGTCCAGAACTTTTTTCGCTTTTTTCAGATCGACAGGGGGTATTTCCTCTATTTTCCACTGCAGAGCCGTGACGAAGTCGAGGTAGTTCTCCATGGAACTGCGCTCCGGGTCATTTGGCTGTGACTGCAGGTAGCGTTTCAGAACGCGGTCTACTTCCTTACGTGCCTCTTCGGGCATACCGGATGCCTCGATTTTCTGCTTGTATTCATTTTCCGTGGAAGCTGTTTCCGGATCCATGGAATCAAGTTCGTCCTGCAGAAGGCCGATTTGCTTCTGAATCGCAGCTTTCTTATAGAGATTACCCTCGGTGTCGTTGTAACGCTTGTTCAGATCAACCTGCAGATCAATCGTACCCTTGAAGCGGAGCAGAGCCTCGTGCACGAGCAGACCGCGCTGCTTCAGCGAATCAGTTTCCAGCAGCGCATATTTTTCCTCCGGTGTCATGCCGTAGAACTGACAGAACATCGCAGCATAGTCAGAAATAGAACTGATTGCCTTGATATAGTTCTGTACGAGATTTCCGCCCTGAATATGCTGTGAAATATCTAGGGTGACTTCTTTGATCTGATCCAGAAGCGCTTTCTCGCCGTCTGCGTTGATGTCGACGATTTCCTCCTGCGGCTGCCAGGAGCCTTCCAGAATTTCTTCTGTGGCATGGAAATCGAGGACCTTTACCTTTTCACGCGTGTGAACATGGACGCGGGTGCCGATATTTGTCTCCAGAATCTCCAGGACATCAGCCAGCACGCCGAGGCCATAGAAATCTTCCAGTGTCATTTCCGAACGTTCTTTCGGCTCTTTCATCGGAAGCAGGATCGCTTTGTTGCCATCAATCTTGATGCGGCTTTTTTCTTCTTCTGTAAAATCGTCCGAACCGAACTGATATTCGACATCCGGGAGGACGATGGTATCATACATCGGGATGATCATATAACTTTTCAATTCATTCATAGGTGTTCCTCAATCTATATCATCTACATTTGTTAGCACTCAACACAAATGAGTGCTGATTCGCAGTTAACCAAATTATATCATCTGCTGTCTGATTGTCAAGCGGGAGATCTGTTAAAAGTTATTGAACGCAGTGGATCAGTCCCCCGCCTCAGGCGCGTTGACTTTAATCAGACATTCACGTATAATGTGATTGGCTGGGATATTCAGCATGGCTGCGGCATTACAATCGGGGGAATGTTAATGCTTTCTGCAGAATCCGTTATCCGGCCGACGGCAAGCGATGAAAAAATGGAGGAAGCTCCATTTTCTTTTTTAA
>JAFVEX010000079.1 GCA_017475785.1 Eubacterium sp.
AGTCCGAATAAAGCCTCACGTCGCACGGAAGGCGCAGTTCCTCAAGCGCCGCGATGGCGGCCATCAGTTCCATCCGGTTATTTGTCGTGCGCTGAGACCCTGCGGAGAGCTCCTTTTCATGCACGGTTCCTTTTGCGTCCGTGTAGCGAAGCACCCAGCCGTACCCCCCCGGACCGTCCGGATTGCCCCGCGCGGCGCCGTCCGTATAGATTTCTACAAACATGGCACCTCCAAGTCATTATAGTAGATCAGAGAACATTTTACCAGTTCTATTCAAGTATAGCTGCGGTCCGGAGCCTCGTTTACGCAAAACCGGCGAATGCTCACCGGTTTGCCAGCTCCCGCGCGAGATCCTCCCAGGAGATCCCTTTTTCCGCCATCAGCACCATCATGTGGTACAGAAAATCCGACATCTCGTAGACTGCTTCCTGCTTCTCCGGATTCTTGGCGGCGATAATGATCTCTGTCGCTTCCTCGCCGAGCTTCTTCAGAATCTTGTCAATTCCCTTGTCAAACAAATAGTTCGTGTAGGAGCCTTCCTTTGGATGAACCTGCCTGTCAAGAATTACCGCGTATACGTCATCCAGAACCTTTGCCATCTGCTTCTTCTCAGATACCGGGTCAACAAGGCTTCTGTAAAAGCAGCTGCGGTTTCCTGTGTGGCACGCGGCTCCGATCTGCGTTACCCGCGCAAGAATCGTATCGTTGTCACAGTCCAGCTGCATAGACCGCACAAACTGCAGATGCCCGCTGGTCAGTCCCTTTTTCCAGAGCTCCTGCCGGCTGCGGCTCCAGTATGTCATGCGGCCGCTCCTGCAGGTCTCCGCGAACGATTCTTCGTTCATATAAGCAAGCATGAGGACATCGCCTGTCGCGTCATCCTGCACGACGCACGGCACAAGTCCCGACGCATCCGTCTTCATGTCCTGCCATGAAAAATGCGGCTTCAGCGAAAGATCTGTATGATACGGACGCGCTGAATTCAGGCCGTCCTCACACGCAAACACCGCTATCTGCGTTTTTGCGCAGACAGCTTCCGCGTAAGCTTCGCCGCAGATCAGAAGTTCCGCGTACTGTTCGATTTCGCCGCCGCAGGCAGAAAACGTATCCACGTCCGGCACATAGACGGCAATCCGGTTTTTCCCGAAGCGCTCAGACACTTCCCGCAGCATCTCTCTGTTTGAATCCTTCCCGAAATTCAAGACGGCCGCGGCACATCCCGCGTAGAGAACCTTCTTGACATCTACCACGCGACTGACATTGCCCCCTCCGATCACCGGGATCGCGGCCTCCAGGCAAATCTGGCGCAGCTGCTCAAGAGAGCGCTCATGCTGCGCGTCCCCATCGGAGTGATCAAACACGATCAGGCGCAGCGCGCCGCTGTTCCGCCAGGAAACCGCCGCCTGTACGGCGGCTTCCCCTCCGGATCCGTCAATATGCAGACACGGAATCCTGACATTACTTTTCTCTTTATCCATTTAGTATCCTTCCTCATTTTAATCGGGGGTAGCGACAGGGCAGTGACAGGGGGCGGTTCTCTGTCATCTTTTTTGTGACAGAGGACAGTCCTCTTGTGACACCCGCCGGTACCCTACAGGCTTCCTTTCGTTGACAGCACATCTTCGATCCGCGGATCCTTTGACGTGGCCATATCCAGCGTCTTCGCAAAGGACTTGAAGAGTGCCTCTGCCTTGTGGTGGTCGTTGCACCCGTCCAGAATCCGCATGTGCAGATTCATTTCTGCGCTGTACGAGACGGCGTAGAAGAACTCCCGCACCATGGCGGTAGACATGCCGCCCATCTGATCGGCCGAGAATTCGCCCTGCCAGGCAAAATAAGGTCTTCCGCAAAGGTCACAGGCAGTCATCACGAGTGTCTCATCCATCGGAAGGATGCTGCTGCCATAGCGGCGGATTCCTTTTTTGTCACCTGCCGCTTCGCGGATTGCCTGGCCAAGCACGATACCTGTGTCCTCGATCGTGTGATGGTCATCCACTTCCAGATCTCCTGTCACCTTCAGATTCAGGTCAAACAGCCCGTGCCGGGCAAATCCGGCAAGCATGTGGTCGAAAAAGCCGACGCCCGTATGAATCTCATACAGACCGCTTCCATCCAGATTCAGCTCCAGCGTAATTTCCGTTTCATTTGTTTTTCGTGTTATTTTTGCAATGCGGCTCAAAACAGTCTCCTTTTTCTTTTCATTCTTCAAAGCGGACAGCGATGGAGTTGGCGTGCGCCGTCAGACCCTCGCTCTTCGCAAACGCTTCGATGAGTTCATGTACTGACTCCAGCGCTTCTCTTGAATAATGGATGACACTTGACTTTTTCACAAAATCATCTACCGACAGCGGTGAGAAGAAGCGGGCTGTCCCATTCGTCGGAAGAATGTGGTTCGGACCGGCATAGTAGTCGCCGAGCGGCTCACTGCTGTATGGTCCGAGGAAGATTGCGCCGGCGTTCCGGATTTTTGTCATGATCTCAAACGGTTCCCGCGTCACAATCTCAAGGTGCTCGGACGCGACCTCGTTAACAGCTTCGACGGCCTCGTCCATGGAATCCGCAATCAGGATCACCCCGAAGCGATCCAGTGATTTCCGGATGATCTCCCGCCGTTCCAGCTTCTCAAGGAAGCCGTCGATTTCTGCCTGAACCGCGTCCGCCAGTTCCTGACTGGTTGTGACCAGCACAGCAGAAGCCAGCTCATCGTGCTCTGCCTGGGAGAGCAGATCTGCGGCGACATAGCGCGGGTTTGCCGTCTCGTCGGCAAGCACCAGGATTTCGCTGGGACCGGCGACCGAATCAATTCCCACAGCGCCGTAAACGGCTTTTTTGGCCAACGCGACATAGATGTTGCCCGGCCCGACGATCTTGTCGACGCGCGGAATGGTCTCTGTGCCATAAGCCATCGCCGCAACCGCCTGCGCGCCGCCCACCTTGAAGATCCTGCCGGCGCCTGCCTCATGCGCGGCGGCAAGCACCAGCGGGCTGATCGCGCCGGACTGTCCCACGGGCGTCGTCATGATAATCTCCCGCACGCCCGCCGCTTTGGCGGGAACAATGTTCATCAGTACCGATGAGGGGTACGCCGCCTTGCCGCCCGGCACATACACGCCCACCCGCGAAAGCGGGGTAATCTTCTGCCCAAGAAACGTCCCGGTCTCTGTGGTGGTGAACCAGCTGTTCGCGCGCTGCTTCTCATGAAACGCGCGAATGCTGTCATGCGCCTTCCGGATCACCGCAAGCTGCTCATCTGATATCTGCTCATAAGCCGCCTTGATTTCCTCCCCGGTCACCTCAGCCGACGCGCGGTCAAGCAAAATGTGGTCGAAGCGGTTCGTGTAATCAAACAGCGCGGCGTCCTTCTCTTCTTTTACACGCGCGAGGATCTCCTGAACGGCCGCCTCCTGCTCGGTATAGCGCGATGGCTCACGCGCGGCGAGCAGCTGCTGTACCTCTTTTCTCGTCTGCCTGGACAATTTCAAAACCTTCATTGATTCATCTCCTGCTCTGACCTTGCCGGCCTGTTTTTAGCGCAGCTTCGCGCGCAGTGACTTGACAAGCTCCGTAATCCTCTCGTTATCCATCTTCATGCTGACGGGGTTCACGATCATGCGGGCTGAGAGCGGGCACACCTCCTCAAGGACAGACAGTCCGTTTTCCCGCAGCGTGCTCCCGGTCTCAACAATATCCATTATCACCTCAGAAAGGCCGACGATCGGCGCCAGCTCAATCGATCCGTTCAGTTTGATCAGCTCGACAGTCTGTCCCTTCTGATTGTAAAAATAGTCCTTCGCGATATTCGGATACTTCGTCGCGACGCGGATCAGCTGATTGTGCTCCAGATATTGTTTGGCGGATTCCGGCCCGCACACACACATCCTGCACTTTCCGAAGCCGAGATCCAGCACCTCATGCACCTTGCGGTTCTCCTCCATAATCGTATCCTTGCCCACGATTCCGATATCTGCCGCGCCGTATTCCACATAAGTCGGCACATCCGGACCCTTGGACAGGAAAAACCGCATTTTCAGCTCTTCATTATAAAAGATCAGCCTGCGTGAGCTTTTGTCCTTCATCTCTTCGCAGGAAATACCGATCCGCTCCAGAAGCTCCAGCGTCTGAAAGGCAAGCCGCCCCTTTGTGAGCGCAAATGTCAAATATCTCATAGTGACAGACCTCCTCCGGCCGACAGCTTCTCGACCTCCCGCGTGCCCAGGTTGATCGCGTACCGCTCCGTCTCTGACTGGAAATAAATGATCCCGCCGAACTGGTTCCGCTCACCGTAGGCGCGGTAATCATCCAGCTCTTTTCCCGCTTCAAAACGCACGCATGCCACATCCATACCCTGGGCACGGTGTGCTTCCGCAAATCGGATTGCTTCCGCCTCCATCCATGCGGGATACAGCACCATTGTCTTGATATCCGCGATCGGGAGTTCGATGCCCTGCCGCTCCAATGCCATCAGCAGCGCGTCTACCTCGGTCGTGAAACCAATAGCGGCCGCCTTCTTTCCAAAATGTTCTACCAGGTTATACCGTCCGCCTTTGATAATGGCATCGCCTGTTCCGTAGGTGTAAGCCTGAAAGATAATGCCTGAATAATACCGGTACGCCGTCAGCATGCCCAGATCAAATGTGACGTAGCGCTCGCATCCGTACGCGCACAGCAGCTCGTAGATGCGCGCAAGCCGACTGCAGGCTTCCTGCGCGCGGCGGTTTTCCGTGAGCTTAACGGCCTTCTCCAGCACTTCTGTTCCGCCGATCAGCTCCGGAATCGCGCCCAGCGCCGCCTGCAGATCATCACGCAGACGAAGGCCCGTCAGCAGTTCCTGCACGCCAAACTGATTCTGAATCGTCAGAAGATGGCGCAGCTGCTGCCGGGTATCCTGGTCAAGGTCTGCCTCGTCCGCGAGGGACTGAAAATAATCAACATGCCCGAGACTGATCTGAAAATCCTCCAGGCCGGCATCGCGCATAACAGAGACCACCAGCGAGATCATTTCCGCGTCCGCTTCGGGACCCTCATCCCCGAACAGCTCGACGCCCATCTGCGTCTCTTCCTTTAGTCTGCCCTGATAGCTGCTGTTGTTCTGGAAGACGCGCCCGTGGTAACAGAGCCGCACCGGGCCTTCCTCTTCCGAAAAATACATGGATACGAGTCTCGCGACCGACGGCGTAAAATCCGGGCGCAGCACCAGCATATTGCCGTCCCGGTCAAAAAAGCGGTACATCTCGCGCATCGGCGTCGTGCCGATTTCTCTGGAAAAAACCTCTGAGAACTCAAAGGACGGCGTCTCGACGGACTGATACCCGTAGGAGCGGAATTTCCGCTCGATCTTGCGCTCCAGATACCGCTTCTTGTCGCATTCCTTTCCAAATATATCCCGCACGCCCTCCGGCGTGTGTATCAGCTGGTTCATACACATGCTCCTTTTCACTTTAGTCTGCTAACATGTTACCACGTTAAACAGCCTTGTCAATCCCTTTCGCGCAAATCCATCTGCAGACCTTCCAGCCAGGGAATCTGAATCCCATGTTTCTGCGAGAGAAACCATGCCGGATTGAGTTCCTCATAATAGAAGCGCTTTCTGCCGCCGGACTCTGCCCGCTCCACGTACTTCAGCAGCTCGGACAGCCGCAGATAATAAAACGTGTCCCGCGCAGAAAAATACAGCAGCAGGAACGCGACACCCTGCTGTACCTCGAACTGCTTCATGAATTCAATCTGATGGGCGTGTACATTCGCCAGCGGAAACGCGTCCGCCTTGCATTCCTTTGCGTCAAAGCAGACGGGAATCCCCTGAACTGCCCCGATGTAGTCTACGGTGCTCTTCTGATCGAAATACGCGAGCGTGATATGGCGGCTTTCCTTATCGATCTGGATCGGTGTGATCGGCGTAGGAACCTTCTGGATCAGCGCGAGCCCGCGCGTCCGGTAGCTCTCATTCGTCATATTCAGCATTTCTTCCAGCAGTGATCCGCGGAGTCCCCGCGTTCCCCAGGTACCCATGTCACGCTCCGGCGGCAGGCGGCTGGTAATAATCCTCCTGCCCGTGCTTCAGCATGCCGAGCTTGCCGAGCGGCCAGTAGCGCAGCACGGCCTTCGCGAGTATCTGGTCGCTCCGGACAAACGGCTGGTCCCAGTATCTGGAATCCTTCGAGTGCTCACGGTTGTCTCCCAGCATAAAGTAACAGTCGTCCGGGACGATGAGCGGGTAGTCCAGATCTCCTTCGTCTGTCACGCCCTGCAGCGGACAGAAGCTGTCCGTCAGCGGCGTCTCTGATCCGTTCACATAGACATTTCCGTCGTGAATATCAATCTCGTCCCCGGGAAGGCCGATCACCCGCTTGATAAAATACTGGCTCTCATCATCCGGATATTTAAAAATGATGATATCGTACCGGTCCGGACCCTCGTCCCGGTAAGCGAGGCGGTTGCCGAAAATGCGGTTGCCGACCATAATCGTATTCTGCATGGACTCTGATGGGATTTTTGCGTTTAAGAGCACATATTTTTCCAGCAGGAACACACCGATCACCACGATGATGATCATAATGATATCACCGAGCAGCTCCCTTCCCATGGATGGCTCCTTCTTTTTCTCCTCCCCTTCCGTCCGTGCTCCGACGTTTTCCGGCGTCTGGACGGACTGTGGGGAATTCTTTTTTTTCTTTGACATGATGTTCCTCGATATAAAAATGATGATTGAAACAAAAAAGAGTGCGCTTGCGGACTTTACGCGGGTCTGTCACGGTTCGCACAGGGAACGCAGCTCAGGAGGCAGCGGCGCTGTAATCTCCAGTCCTCCAAGTGCCGGAAACCCCGGCACGTCCTCTGGAAAGACCAGCTTCCAGGCGTGCAGATACTGTCTTTTCAGATGGTATCTTTTCCGCAGGAACCTGTTTGCGGCAGGATCCCCGTACTTGGCATCCCCTGCCAGAGGATGCCCGGCAGAAGCCAGGTGCGCGCGGATTTGATGTGTTTTTCCCGTCACCAGTTCGACGCGAAGCAGCGTGACCGGCATTCCGATATCCGGGTAACTGACCGGCTCCAGGCGCGTCTCGACCTTTCCGGCCCCGGACGGGGGATTGTCCGTTGTCAGGACAACTGACTGGTTCGTTTTTTTATCACGGACCAGATAGCCGTTCAGCGTCAGCGGCTCAGAAATAATTCCTTTCACAAGCGCAAGATAGTATTTGCAGACTGCCCGTGTCCGGATCAGCTCCGAGAGCATCTGCGCGCCTGCAAGTGTCTTGCCTGCCGCGACGATTCCACTGGTGTTGCGGTCCAGCCTGTTCGCAGTGCCTGCCCTGTAAAACCGCGGGTCAATGTCCGTCAGATACCCCAGAAGATATTCATTTACAGAAATATCATCCGGGCGGCTCTTCTGGGAAAGAATACCCGCAGGTTTGTTGATGGCGATGATGTCCGCGTCCTCATACAGAATCCACTCCTCCGGGAGGCGCGGATACGGCCGGGAAGTCTCCGCCTGATCAGAATCGCTGCGCGTCGAGAGCTTCCTCAGTGTGTCCTCCGAAAAATACAGCTTCACAATATCATAGGCGGCAAGCAGCTCTCTGCCCGTCGCCTTGTGATCATTTAAAACAATATTCTTTTTGCGCAGCATCCGGTAGAGAAAACCGGTTCCGGCTCCGGGAAGATACCGCTGCAGAAATTTGTCAAGCCGCTGTCCCGCAATTTCCGGGCCGATTCTGATCTCTTCCATGTATGCTGTCCTGCGTCAACAAAGCCTTCTGTGTTTTTATGTATGATTGTGTGCTTATATGTAGTCTCGAGCTTTTATGCATTCTTGTGTGTTTTCACTGCGTGCCGGCAGTCCGGAACAGCCGGCCGGACTACAGCGCGATTGCGAGCAGAGCGCTTCTTACGAGGTAATCGGTATCGCCCTCCTCCGGCCCGCGGGAATTCAGAATCTCAACCCTTGAGAGGAACTGCTTTTTTGCGGTAAATATCTTCACCTTCCGCCCGTAACCGGAGGCGCGTAGCGTCTTTGTGACGTGCTCCTCAAAAAACCGGATGTCCGCGGCCGGGCGGCTCTCTTCGCGCGTGTACGCAATCACCTGATCCTGGCTCACAAGAACGGCGTCCAGATACAGGTTCTTGTCCCGGGTCGTCAGAAACAATTCATACAGCATGTGCAGATTTCCAGACACAGCGCTGACCTCACGGAACAGCGCCGGATCCATCGGTTTGCGCATCCACATCATAATGGCGCTGACCGCAGCCATGCTCGCCGGTATAATTCCTACCACAGCGATCACGGTGTAGATATTCCGCCGGTCCCCGTGGTTCAGCCGGTACCCGATATAATAAACGGCAAACGCGGCGGCATACAAAACCAGCGCGCGGATCAGCCGCACGCGCTTCTGCCGCCTGATGTAGCCGTATTCACCCTTTCTGCCCTTCATCTGCCCGCACGGTTACTCATCTTCATAAACCGGTTCTTCGTCCTCTGCCGGCGGAAGCTCCGTCTCCGCCTCTTCCGCGGAACTGTCAAAATTGGCGGACGCCGCAACCTGCTGCTCCATCGGCGCAAGCTGCTGCTTATTCTCATTTACGACATCACGGTAATCCTTCAGGACATCAGAGAATTCATTGAATGTTTTTCCCGCTTCCTCAAGTGTGTTTGTCATAATCGCAGAGAGATTGCTGAGCAGTTCATCCGTGTAGGAGATCGCGCTCATGCGGATGTTCGCGGCATCCTGGTCAGCGCTGTCTACAATGCCCTGCGCTTCCTGATTTGCCGCGTTGATGGTCGCGTTTGCCTGGCCGTAGGCCTGCTTCATGATCTCCGTCTCGGAAACCATGCTCTCCGCCTGCGCCTCGGCAGCGCGGATGATCTGATCCGCCTTCTCCTGGGCGTCAGCCAGAATCGCGTCCTTGTTGCCGATGATCTTCTGATAGCGCTTAATCTCATCCGGCGTCTTCAGGCGGAGTTCGCGGAGAAGCTCCTCCAGTTCTTCTTTATTTACAATGATCTTAGTCGTGGAAAGCGGCTGATAGCGACAGCTTTCGACGTATTCTTCAATTTCTTCGATGATCTGTTCAATTCTGCTGCTGCTCATGTTTCTAACCTCTCCTTATTATTATTGACTGCAGCCATTAGGATTTTCCGGAATCCGCACTGTTACATCTGTCCGAGTTTTTTGCGGATTTCTTCCTCAACATAAGGCGGTACAAACTCTTTAATATTCCCTCCGAACTCCGCCACCTCGCGCACTGTCGTGGAACTCAGGTAGGAGTACTGCAGGGAAGTATACAGGAACGTCGTGTCCACCTCCGGCGCAAGCTTCCGGTTCGTCTGCGCCATCTGAAGTTCAAATTCAAAGTCAGTAATCAGACGCAGGCCTCTCACGATGACACCTGCATCCCATTTTCTCGCAAAATCAACAGAGAGGCCGCTGAAATGATCCACTGTAACATTCTCCAGCCCCTTTGTGGTTTCCTTTAGTATCTTAACACGTTCGTCTACAGAAAACAACGGAGATTTCGCAGAATTATTTAAAACGCCGATCACGACGTGGTCGAACAGCGAAGCCGCGCGTCTGATGATGTCAAGGTGTCCGTAAGTGACCGGATCGAATGTCCCGGGATAAACTGCAACGTGTCGCATGTCAGGTTCTCCTTATCCTGAAAAACAGATGTCTGTTCGTCTTGTAGCGCTTTTCTCTGGTGATCCGGAAGCCTGCTTCCTCCAGAAATGATACGTCACCGTCCAGTGACGTCTCCAGAATGAACAAGGTTTGATCCGTCACACAGCGGGAAGATGCCAGGCGCTCCAGTACAGACACCTCCAGTCCCTGGCCGTACGGCGGATCCAGAAAAACTATATCAAAAGGTTCTTTTTTGTCAAGTAGAGAAACTGCGGAAACCACATCCATCTGCAGAACTTCCGCATCATCTGCAAGCTTTGTAAACTGCAGGTTTTTGCGGATTACAGAAACCGCCGCCCTGCTGTTGTCGACAAAACAGCAGAAAGCCGCTCCCCTGCTCAAAGCCTCGATCCCGATCCCGCCGCTTCCCGCAAACAGATCAAGAAATCTGCAGCCGGGCACGTCAGCCATCAGAATGTTGAAAAGTGTCTCCTTGATTCTGTCTGTCGTCGGCCTCGTGTCCTCCCCGGCCGGCGCCGCGAGCGGCATGGATCTGCATTTTCCGGCAATCACTCTCATAGTACCGTGCTCTCCCTTGAGCTCTCCCGCCAGTCGAGGTCGCCGCGGTCAAGCGCCATAATCAGACATTCTGCTGTCGCGATATTGGTCGCGACAGGGATCGTGTACTGGTCGCAGCAGCGGACGATCCTGTCGACGTTTGGCTCATCCGGTGAAATCATCACAGGGTTGTAGAAAAAAATCACCATATCCATGTCGTTCCGGGCGATCATTTCCGTGAACTGCTTGTCCCCTCCGAGCGCGCCGGCGAGAAATTTATGAACTCTGAGATTCGTCACGTCCTCGATCCGCCTGCCGGTCGTCCCGGTCGCGTAAATCTCATGTTTTTGCAAAATTCCCTTATAAGCAATGCAGAAATCTTCAATCAGGCTTTTTTTGCTGTTGTGCGCAATTATTCCGATATTCATACACCTGCTCCTCCAGTTTTACATACTCCTGAGGGCATTATAACAAATCAACAATTTTTTTTCAAATAAAAGTTCATTTTTATGCTCTTTTACCATTGTTATCCACACCGTTTCGTGTATACAGCGACAAAGCGGGCTGCGGATCAGATATACGACCCTGCAGCCCGCTCGCTCAATGATTTTCCGTAACAATCAAAGATCGAATGCACCAAAAATATTTTCGTTCACAACGTAGTATGCCTTAGACTCTGCGACGTTAACGTAAACCTTGATGTCCTTCAGATCGGAAACTTTGTTCTTCTTCTCTTTCCAGATCTCTTTTACGCGCGCGACAAGTCCCTCAGAAGACACGCTCATGTCATTAAACTGGATGTAAACTGCTGACTGCGGATCCGCGGCCTTCTTCGCTGCTGCTTTTTTGGCCGGTGCTTTCTTCGCTGCTGCCTTCTTCGCAGGTGCTTTCTTTGCAGTCTCCTTCTTTACTTCGGCTGCCTTAACCGGCTCTGCCTTCTTCTCTTCCGGTGCCTTTGTCTCAACTGGTTTCTTTGTTTCAGTCGTTTTCACAGCACTAGCAGGTACGGTTGTTTCGATCTTCGCTGTGGAAACAGTCTTTTTCACTTCTGCCATTTTTTAACTCCTCCTGAGCAAACACAAAAACTGTTCTTAAGTGAATAACAAGCCTTGATTATCATACCTTTTTGCTTTCTGTTTTTCAAGTTTTGGAAAAGATTTCGGAAGTTTGTACAATTTTACACAATTTTAAAGGAAAATGTCGTCATTTTGTTGCCGGATATACGACTCCACCTGTTGTTTTAATAGTAAATTTTCCTCATGTTCCAGCAGAGGATCCTCCTTGAGAAGCTGGCGCACTGCCCGGTCGGCCTGCCGGAGCAGCTCCTGATCCCGGTAAATATCAGCCAGTTTCAGGAAAGCGATGCCGCTCTGGCGGACGCCGAAGAGATCTCCCGGGCCGCGCAGACGAAGATCTTCTTCCGCGATCTGAAATCCGTCATTCGACTTTTGGAGGATTTTCAGACGTTCAGATGGCGCCTGATCCTTCCCTCCCTGCACAAAGATGCAGTAGGACTGCGCCTCCCCGCGGCCTACCCGCCCGCGGAGCTGGTGCAGCTGCGCGAGGCCGAACCGCTCTGCGTTTTCAACCATCATGACCGTGGCGTTCGGCACATTGATCCCGACCTCAATAACCGTCGTCGAGACAAGAATCTGGATCTCATTTTCCGCAAACGCGCGCATTATCCTGTCCTTTTCCGCGGACTTCATCTGTCCGTGCAGCGCCGCGACGCGGATTTCTTTGCCCATCTCCTTCTGCAGCATGCGCGCGTAATCTGTCACATTCTCAGCCTGAATTTCTTCATTGGGCTCGACCATCGGACAGATCACATAAACCTGATGGCCTGCCGCGACTTCCTTTCTGAAAAAACGGTAGGCAGCGGGCCGGTAAGACTGATCCACCACCGCATTCTTGATTTTCGCCCTCCTCGCGGGCAGCTCATGAAGCGCGGAAATGTCCAGATCGCCGTACAGGATCATGGCGAGTGTCCGCGGAATCGGCGTCGCGCTCATGACCAGGACATGTGGCTGCGCGCCTTTTTCTGAGAGAATTCCCCTCTGATTGACGCCGAACCGGTGCTGCTCATCCGTAATCACAAGCGCCAGATTTTTGAAGGAAAGTCCTTCCTGAATCAATGCGTGCGTTCCGATGATGAGAGATGCCTTCCCTTCTGCGATTCTGGCGTACCGCTCCCGCTTTTCCTTCGCAGTGCAGCTGCCAGTCAGGAGGATGAGGCACTCCGGATCGATCTCGTTTTGCGCCAGCAGCTCCCGCAGCGCGCTGTAATGCTGGTTTGCCAGAACCTCTGTCGGCACCATGAGCGCGCTCTGGTATCCGTTTTCCATCGTCAGAAGCATGGCAAGAAACGCGAGGATCGTCTTCCCGCTCCCGACATCGCCCTGAACCAGCCTGCTCATCACCCTGCCGCTGGCCAGATCCCGCTCGATTTCGCCCCAGACTTCGTCCTGCCCGTTCGTCAGCCGGTAAGGAAGCGACTCGATCACCTCTTCTGTGAGCCAGGACGGGTGCATCCTGTATGCCGATCCGCCTGTCTGAAGGCGGTCCTTCAGAAGCGCGACGCCCAGCAGAAACAGGAAAAACTCATCAAAGATCAGACGTCTTCGCGCGCGCTGAAGCTGTTCCGGATTTTCCGGAAAGTGAATGTGCCGGACAGCATCGCTGATGTCCCCCAGATCAAATGCGCGGAGGATTTTCTCCGGCATATATTCCGCCTCTCCCTCGTACACCTGCAGACACTCCTGCACGGTTCTGCGGATGGTCTGATTGGACAGGCCGGCTGTCAGAGAATAAACCGGGAGCATCCGCCCCCTCAGCCCCTCATATTCAGAGGGGTCGAAGATCTGTGGATGCTCCATGATCGTCCGGTTTTGTTTTTCCGTCACAAGGCCGCGGAACACCTTACGCATTCCGGGCTTCAACTGCGCGCGCAGGTACGGCATGTGGAACCAGTTGATCTGCATGCCGCCGGTTTCATCAGACACCTGCAGCATGGTGATGGAATTGTTCCCGAACCGTCGCACCGAAGGCGTCCTGGTCACAGCTGCCGCCACCGCGTTTTTCTGCCCCGGAACAGCCTCGCCGGGCAGAACAGGCGTCTCAAAAGCATCGTACTCCCGCGGGTAATAATGCAGCAGCTCATCGGCCGTTCCGACGCCCAGCTTTTCAAACAGCTTTTCGGTTTTCTCGCCGATTCCTTTGATTTCACGCAGTTTATGATATGCCATTGCTTATTCCACCGAAATGATGCAGTAGTAAACAGGCTGGCCGCCCTCGTTTACCTCTACGTCGCAGTCCGGATATGTCTCAGAAAGCTGGTCCGCGAGCGCCTCGGCATCTTCTCCGGAGAGATCCGCGCCGTAATAGACGCTGATCAGTTCTGTGTCTTCTGTCACCATGGAGGCGACCGCCTCTTTGGCGACTTCCTGTATCCCTTTGCCGGCGCAGAGTATTCCGGAGTCGCCGACCGCCATAATATCATCCTTGTGAATCTCCACCTGGTCAACTGAGGTGTCACGGATGGAGTACGTGATCTGCGCGGTCTGCACCGTCTTGATCATCTCGCACATGGTTTCCGTGTTCTCCTCCGGTGAGGCGTCCGGAGCGAAGTTGATCATCGCGGTAATCGCCTGCGGCACCGTCTTTGTCGGAATCACGATGATATTTTTGTCCTCCGTCAAATCGCGCGCCTGATTTGCGGCCAGGATGATATTGCTGTTGTTCGGGAACACAAAAATATTGCTGGCGTGAACCTGCCCGATCGCATTCAGAAAATCATCCGTGCTGGGATTCATGGTCTGTCCGCCGGAAATGACGTAATCAACGTTCAGCTCCTGGAAGATCGAGCGGAACCCTTCTCCCGCGCAGACAGCAATAAAGCCGTTCTCTTTCATGGCCTTTGCCTGCTCTGCCTCCAGCTGCTCCTTCGCGAGACGCCCGGCATCCCGGATGACTTTTTCCCTGTGCTCATACCGCATATTGTCGATTTTCAGGCTGGTCAGGGAACCGTACGTCAGCGCCTTTGTAATGGCGACGCCCGGATCATTTGTGTGGACATGGACCTTGACCAGATCTTCATCCGCGACCAGAACAAGCGAATCGCCCAGATCCATCAGGAACTTTTTGAACGAAACTGTCTCCTCGTCCGGCATCGGCTCATCCCTGTTGATGATAAACTCTGTGCAGTAGCCGAATCGAATCTCCTTCTCATCCGCTTCCAGTACTGCCGTCTTTCCCTGTCCGGGCGAAGGTGTGTGTGCCTCCAGCCGGCTCGCGTCAAAGGTACCTGTCAGCTGCGCGTACGCGCCTTCCAGAATCGTGAGAAGACCCTTCCCGCCCGAATCGACTACGCCGGCCTCCTTCAGGACGGGGAGCATCTCAGGTGTGCGGTCGAGCACCTCCTCTCCGTAATCAAGCGCCTGGCGCATCATGACCTCAACCGTCATGTCTTTTTCTTCCGCAAGCTCCGACGCGCGCTCGGAAACGCCGCGCGCCACTGTCAGGATTGTGCCTTCCTTCGGCTTCATAACCGCCTTGTAGGCAGTTTCCACGGCTTTTTCCGCCGCCTCCGCGATCACCCTGCTGTCAACCGTGTCATGCTCACGG
The DNA here is from genome assembly GCA_017475785.1 of Eubacterium sp. Next base: position 14,796 of record JAFVEX010000079.1, read on the forward strand.
ATTACCTTCGTAAACCCGCGGCACAGCTGCGAGAGGATGACGCCGGAGTTTCCCCGCGCCCCGCGCAGAGATCCGCCGGATATCGCTTTTGACAGTTCCTTCATGGTCACCTGTTCCAGCGCGTTTACCGCGTCGACAGCTGCCATAATCGTCATGGTCATATTAGAGCCAGTATCGCCGTCCGGCACCGGAAATACGTTCAGCTCGTTGATCAGTTCTTTCTCTGCTTCCAGATTCACCGCGCCCGCAAGAAACATCTGCGCGATATCTTTCGCATTCAATTTCATGTAAGACACTTTTGAAGTTCCTCCTTCCGGGTCAGTCGATTACCCGCACGCCTTCGATGTAAACGCGGATCCGCTCGAGTTCCATACCGGTAAACTCTTCCATCTTGTACCGGACATTGCTGATCAGGTTTTCCACGACCGCGTGAATGCTGACGCCATATGCCATAATGACATGAAAATCCAGAGAGATTTTGTTGTCATTGATCGCGACATTAATTCCCCTGCGCAGAATATCGCGGCGGAGAACCTTGACGACGCCGTCTTTCATATTGACACCTGCCATTCCGACAATCCCGAAACACTCGACGGCAATCCCGCCGGCATAGGTCGCAATGACATCCGGGTTGATAATCACTTCACCCAGTTCTGTATCCATTCTACCCTTCATGATTGAGCTCCTTTCTGTAAAAGAGTTCCGATCATCCCGGCCGGGGCTCACCCACCGGAAAGACGGTCCTTTGGACAGTATATCCCATTTCCGCCGGAAAAGAAATATAATTTTGATTTTCAAACATTTTACTTGCAAAGAAAAGGTTCTTCTGATAGAATACAACTGTTGCGGACTTCGGATCCGCATTAGAATCGAATTCCAACCCGGGGAGGTGTTACCATGGCAAAATGTAGTGTCTGCGGCAAGGGCGTTCATTTCGGCGCAAATGTCAGCCATTCTCATAGAAGATCAAAC
>JAFVEX010000080.1 GCA_017475785.1 Eubacterium sp.
ACTCGGAAGCGGAACCGGCAAGGTGCTGCGCGCGTACGTCGACGCGGTGGCGGCCATGGTAAACGAGTCCTGGCAGCCGGAATTTGGGAAAAAGCCGTACGGGGCGGCGTCTCCTATGCATCTGCAGGCGGATATCAGAGAACTGACGGAGGATACCGGGTGGAAACCACTGGTGTCCTTTGAGGAAGGCATCCGGAGAATGCTGGAGAAGGCAGAAATCTGAGAAAACACAGAAAGTACAGAAAATACAAAGAGTACAGAGAATACAGAAGTGCAGAGAATACAGAAGTGCAGAGAATACAGAAGTACAGAGAATTCAGAAGTACAGAAAATACAGAAAGTACAGAGAGCACAGAGTATTCAAAGCGTATTTATTCTGGGCGCGATGATAAGAGTGTGATTCGGGAGACATAAAATGAAAGAACTTGAGAATCTGCGCGGAAGGCGTGTCCTGGTGACGGGACATACTGGTTTCAAAGGAAGCTGGATGTGCGAGACGCTGCTTCAGGCAGGCGCGGAGGTAACCGGTTACGCCCTTCAGCCGCCGACAGAGCCGAGCCTGTTTGCGCTGTGTGGCTTTGCGAAGGACATCCGCTCCATCAAGGGAGACGTGCGGGATCAGGCACATCTGCAGAGTGTGTTTCAGGAAGTGAAGCCGGAGGTGGTCATACACATGGCGGCGCAGCCCATTGTGCGCAGCTCCTATGACAATCCGGCTGAGACCTATGCAATCAACGTGATGGGAACGGTTCATGTCATGGAGGCTGTGCGGCTGACCAGAAGCGTGCGTTCGGTCGTCAATGTGACGACGGATAAGGTCTACAAAAACCGGGAGTGGTGCTGGGGATACCGGGAGGATGAGGAGCTGAACGGATATGATCCGTATTCCAACTCCAAGTCCTGCTCTGAGCTCGTCACAGACAGCTACAGGAACTCCTTCTTCCGGGAGAGCGGGCAGGCGGTCTCGACCATGCGCGCAGGCAATGTGATCGGAGGAGGAGATTTCGCGAAGGACCGCATCATCCCTGACTGCATCCGCGCTGCCTCGGCAGGCGTGGAGATCATTCTGCGCAATCCTTACTCCACGCGCCCCTACCAGCATGTGCTGGAGCCTGTCATGGCTTACCTGATGGTGGCAGCCGCGCAGCTGGAGCAGCCGGAGCTGGCAGATTCCTACAATGTCGGGCCGGAGGAAGCGGACTGCAGGACGACCGGAGAGATCGCGGATCTGTTTTGTGAGACGTGGAATGGCAGAACGGGGGAACAAATCCGCTGGGTCAGCAGGCACGACGGCGGGCCGCACGAGGCAAATTTTCTGAAGCTGGATTGTTCAAAGCTGAAAAGTACGTTCGGCTGGAAGCCGCACTGGCACGTAGAGCAGGCGATGGAGGAGATTGTAAGCTGGGCGCTGCACTGGAGACAGTCCCCGGGAACTCTGCGGCAGTATATCGCGGAGCAGGTGAAACGCTATCAGGGAGCAGACTGCTGAGCGGAGCAGGTGAAGCGCTGTCAGGGAGCAGATTGCTGAGCGCGGCAGGTGAAGCGCTGTCACGGAGCAGATTGCAGAGCGGAGCAGGTGAAGCGCTGTCAGGCAGCAGATTGCAGAGCGCGGCAGGTAACGCGCGATGAAGGAGAGACAGATGGAAACGCGAACAGTCAGAAAACCGGCCGTGGTCATCATGGTCATTCTCGGAATTCTGTTGACGGCACTCGGATGCGGGGTGCTGTATTTCAATGCGCAGGCAGCGAAGGTGATTGAACTGCCGGCCGATGTGAAGATCAGCAGGAATATCCAGTACGAGATTACGCGCGCGGAGCGGGACACTTTCCGCCCCAGTGACTCCTACGGGCTGACGCAGACTGGTGCCGGTTCGGAATATTTTACGGTCGAAGGCTGGGCAGGCGTCCCGGGAGAGGATGTCCGCGTCTTCAACACGCAGGTGCTGCTGCGCAATGAGGTGAGCGGCCTGTACCTGCAGATCAAGACCGCGTACGTGGAAGACGGCGAGGAGCCCGAGACGGATAACGGCGGGGCTTCCTTTGCGCGCGGCAATTTTGTCGCGAAGGTAAAGGACGAGAAGCTGCAGGCCGGAATCCAGTACCGGGTCTGCCTCTGGTATCAGAATGACGGACACAATGAGCTTGTTGAAACTGACACGTTTCTGGAGAGATAATCATGCGTGAGTCTAGGGTGGGCAGGTTTTTTGCGGTTCTGCGGGACCACCTGCCGTTTCTGATTTTTTTCGGACTGATGCTTGCGGGGCATCTTTTTATGCATCATAATTTCAGCGATGATGCAGTTTCCGCGAAGCGCGCGCTCGGAAAGACGACCTGGGAGGCCATGACAGCTGCCTACGCCAGCGGACGCGCCCTGTTCTGCCGGTACTTGTACAGCGTCTACTGCCAGTTCCTGATCAACTTTGCGGGCGGGCTGCTCTGGCGTCCCGCGCTTGCGTTTTCCTATGTCTGTTTCGCGTTCGGGCTTGCGAAGACGTTTCCGATCCGGCATCTGCAGCCGGCATGGAACAATACACTGGCCTGCTGCGTAACGGTGCTGTTCCCGTTTTCCATCATGTCAGAGACGGGATGGCTGACAACGTCGGTCGTTTACATCGTCCCGGCGAGCGTCGCGATGCTGGCGGCGATCGGAATCCGGAAAATGTATGACGGTGAAAAGCACAATCCTGTCATATGGGTTCTGTTTGGGCTGCTGCTGTATCTGGGAACCGGACACGAGCAGATTTCCGCGCTTATCGCCGGGCTGATGATTCTGATTTTCCTGAACAAGCTGTTCAAAAAAGAGATCTCCTGGCAGCTGATCATGCTGACGGTGATCTCTCTGGTACAGTTTGTCCGCGCGGCGACGTGGCCGGCGAATACAAAACGTGTCCTGGCGGAGACCGCCGCGTATTTTCCGAATCATCAGGCCCTCGGCCTGATCGATAAATTGCTGCTGGCGTTCAGTCACACGATGCAGCATGTATTCATCGGCGCGTCCATGACGCTCACAGTCCTCGCGCTTCTTACGGCAGCCGCCGTCTGGAAGACGCACAAAAGCCGTTTCTACCGGTTTCTCGGGATGCTGCCGGCGCTGATTTCGCTGGCGTTCCGCATCGGCGTCACGTATCTGCCGGGGCAGTTTAATACCGTCAATCTGGATTTTCAGACCATCATAGACTTTAATAACTTCAGAAATCCGATTCTCTATGTCTCATTTGGGATTGTAATCTGGTACATCTGCAACATGATGATCAACATGTACCTGGTCTACGGGAGAAGCTTCCAGGCGCTGTTTTGCGCCGCGCTGTTTTTCGGCGCGGTCTGCACGCGGATGATCATGGGTCTTTCCGCCTCGCTCTACGCGTCCGGGTACCGGACGGCACTGGTGATGTACCTCTCCTTTATTATCCTGATGTTCAGGATGCTTGCCGTCATCTACCAGCCGGATGACGAGACGCTCGCCGTCGGCGGAAGGGCGTGGCACGCGGCACGCACGGTTGTGATGGTGCTGGCTGTCTGCTCCTGGGTGGATTTCCTGCTGTATGTATAGCAGATCGCGGTCAATGAATCTTCTGCTTTAACATTGACGATAAAGTGAGTGAGGGTACAAAATGGCAGACCTTCTGTATTACGCATTCGAAAATACTGCCCAGTTTATGCTGGTGAATGAATCGCGCCCGTTTGCGGTTCTGGCCGTCCTGATGGCAATTGCTGTCTGGAAGCTGAACAAAGAGGCCTTCCCGCGCGTGCTCGGCGCAATTCCGGCGTTCATCGCGCTGGCAACCGGCGTGCTGACGCCGCTCTACACGGCGTGGTTTCCGCACACAGTGTACCTGTTTGAAAACGAAGTGAGCGCGCGGAATTTTGTAAACATACAGCCTTATATCGGCACCGCCTGCGCGATCTGGGTGATCTGGAATGTGGTGATCAACTTTTACCTGATTTACGGGGCAGACTGGAAAAGCTTTGTGTTCCCGCTGATTTTTCTTGCGGGCGTCGGATCAAACGCGGCGATTCTTTATTTCTATCCTGCGCTGGCGCTGACGTTGCGCCCTGCTATCGGGATGTTTGGGTGTTTTGCGGTTCTGTGCCTGATCCTGATCCGGCTGCTCTACGACATACTCTCCAAAAAAGAGAAGAAGTGGCTGCTGACAGTCATCGCTGTGATCATCCTGCTGGTGTCGGCGAAGCTTGTACTAAAACTCCTGAAGTATATCGGAGTGATTTGAGTGTGCCAAGAGGAAAGAGATGCTATTCCGGATCGCCGGAGCGTGCGGAGAGGGAGAAGACGCCATTCCGGATCTCCTGAGCGTGCCGCCAGGCGCGATAAAAATTGGCGCGGAAATCCGGCCTTGATTTTTTATAAAATTATGGTAAGCTGTTAAGCAGGAGATTAGCCGTGCCTGATTTTGCGGTTATCATATAAGAGAGTCTGGTCACAATGCTGTTTCCACACAGCAGGAAGGAGGCAGGGCATGAACCAAATAACCAAAAGACGCACACTCAGAAAATGCATTCTGGTGCTCCTCATGGCCACGGTGCTTCTCGGGATGACGTCCGTCTCGTCTTTTGCGGCGACACTGAAGCTGAAAAATCAGATCTGGACGCAGAAAGAGGCAAAGGCGCGCAAAAAAGCACTGACTGACCGGCCGGGAACGGTGACGGTCAGGATTCCTTCCGGCGGCCGCGGTTTTCTGAAATTCACAGTTCCAAAGACAGGAAAATGGACCTTCACGCTGTCAAATCTGAAGGCTGCGAAGCCCAAAATGACAAAGAAGGAGGCGGAAGCTGCGAAGCAGGCCGGCGCGGCAGCTGCCAGTTATGCCCAGACGTCCAAAGCCACAAGCGGCAAGGCTTCCCTGACAAGCCTCAAGGCGTCGTCCCTCGTGGAAGATGAGGTGTTCTCAAACGGGTACTTCTATGTCATGACCCGTTATCTGGCGAAAGATAAAAAGACAGGAAAGCCCGCTTGGAAAATCGGCCAGGATCTCCTGCAGACAAGCGGCGGAAAGACCAATACACTCTGGCTGGCGACAGAGAAGCTGGAGACCGGCGCGAATAAGCTAAGCTGGCGCCTGAAGACCCGCTCGGGGAGAATTAATCTGGAAAAAGGAAAGACGGTGTATCTGTACTTTAGTTTTACACCCGGCGATCAGGTCAAACTCCAGATTTCAAGAAAATGACAGGATTGTTTGTAATAAAATGATTTTTCTGATAAACTGAGATAGCACAGGGCGGAGCCCGTATATTATAGTAAATGCAATTGGTGTTTGCGTTTACTATAAACGCTCCGCAGGGATGCGCACGGATTTGCAGCGGAAATATGCCGCTTGGCG
>JAFVEX010000081.1 GCA_017475785.1 Eubacterium sp.
CAGAATACCCATACATCCTTAAAAGCAGATACATTGCTGCTATCAAAATCCTTCATTGTATGAATTCTCCTTTCTTAGATGATGTGCTTCTCGCCCAGAATGCCGGCAAGCTTGTCGCATGTTTCCTTGCCAGCGCCCTCGAGCATCTGGCCAGCGCCCTTCTGCGGCGGTGTAAAGGAAATCAGAATGTTGGTCGGAGAACCTGCGAGACCGATCTTGGTCAGGTCGATCAGCGGATTGTCCTTCAGGGTGTTGAAATCAAAGACATCCATCGGCTTGTCATAGGTCTCGTAGATGCCTGCTACGCTCATGTAGCGCGGCTCGTTGAGCTCTTTGATGCAGGTGATCATGCAAGGTGTCTGAACCTTGATGGTCATGTAGCCGTCCTCAAGTGCACGCTGTACTGTGAGGGTGTCGCCGTCTTTGTGGATTTCCTGTGCGTATGTGATCTGCGGGATACCGAGCTTCTCAGCCATCTGCGGGCCTACCTGAGCGGTATCACCGTCGATTGCCTGGCGGCCGCAGAATACGACATCGTCTTTCTCAAGGCCGATGTGGTCGATTGCAGCTGCAAGGATCTGGGATGTAGCATACGTATCGGATCCGCCGAACTCACGGCCGGAAACGAGGACTGCGCGGTCAGCGCCGCGTGCCATGATCTCACGGAGCATGCCTTCTGCAGGCGGCGGTCCCATTGTAACAACGATAACTTCTGCGCCTGTCTCATCTTTCAGAGCAAGAGCAGCCTCGACTGCATTCAGGTCATCCGGGTTTGTGATGGTCTGCATGGAAGCACGATCAAGTGTTCCGTCTGGTTTAACCGCGATCTTACCGGAGGTATCAGGAACCTGTTTTACACAAACGATAATTTTCATAATCTGAATTCTCCTCCTTTATCTCAGAATATTGCCGGAAATGACGACGCGCTGGATCTCGGAAGTACCCTCGTAGATCTGTGTGATCTTCGCGTCACGCATCATGCGCTCTACCGGGTAATCCTTGGTGTATCCGTATCCGCCGAGCATCTGGACGCAGTCTGTCGTGGTCTTCATAGCCAGCTCAGAGCAGTGCAGCTTCGCGACTGCGGCTTCCAGTGTGAAGCGCGCGCCGGACATCTTTGTCAGAGCAGCCTTGTAGATCAGCAGGCGGCCAGCCTCGATACCGACATACATGTCAGCAAACTTGAACTGTGTGTTCTGGAATTTGGAGATCGGACGTCCAAACTGGATACGGCTCTTTGTGAAGTCCATAGCCTCTGCCATAGCGCCTTCAGCAATACCCAGAGCCTGCGCGGCGATACCGATACGGCCGCCGTCCAGCGTGTTCATAGCGATGTTGAAGCCCTTGCCCTCAACACCAAGGAGGTTTTCCTTCGGAACGATGCAGTCTGTGAAGACGATTTCTGCTGTCGGTGATCCGTGCAGACCCATCTTGACTTCGTGCTTACCAACGGAGAATCCCGGGAAGGAGCTCTCAACGATAAATGCGGAAATGCCCTTTGTTCCCTTGGACGGATCGGTCATTGCAAAGACGACGAATACGTCTGCGACATAACCGTTTGTGATGAAGATCTTCGCGCCGTTCAGTACATAGTGATCGCCGTCGAGAACAGCTGTTGTGGTTCCCTTGGAAGCGTCAGATCCTGCATTCGGCTCTGTCAGACAGAAAGCGCCGACCTTATGGCCTTCTGTCAGCATGCGGAGATATTTCTCCTTCTGCTCAGGTGTACCGAAATTGATGATCGGTCCACAGCAAAGGCCGTTGTGTGTAGCAACGATGTCGCCGGTAGAAGCGCACTGCTTGGACAGCTCTTCAACAGCAAGTGCAGCTGCGAGATCATCAGCGCCGGCTCCGCCGTACTCTTTTGGTACGACCATGCCCATAACTCCATAGCGGAAGAGCTTTTCGATGTTCTCAGCAGGATACTCTGTGTTCAGATCTGTGTCGGCTGCGATCGGCTTGACTTCGTTTTCGGTGAAGTCGCGAACCATCTTCTGAACCAGCGCCTGTTCACGGGATAACTTCAGTTCCATATCAATACCTCCTTAAGTATAATGCGTTTCCCGCGCAAAATACGCATAAATATGCACACTTCACCCGGTTAGCGTCCTTAAAATATCTTACTATAAAAAACGGGTGAATGCTATCTGGTTTTCTTGTTTTGCGGGTGGAAAAAATGTGGGATTCTTGTCGATTTTGTCCGGAATTCCTGATGGACAGGCGGCCTTGCTAAAGAGTTGCGCAGAAAGATGGTGAAATGTTTTCTGCGCCGGAACAGAAGAAAGAACTTTGTCCGGCGCAGGATGCTTTTTTGTCTTTTGCCGATTCCCTGGCGTATGAATTTGAGAGCCGGCTCAGGGAACCATAATAATTGTTGACATAGATAAAGAGTTATGTTATTCTGACTCCGTGAACCAGTATACGTAATGTCAGACGTTTTTCTGGTTTCCAAGAAGTCGCATGGAATTCAGGATACAAAGGACCGCCACGCCGACATCTGCGAACACGGCTGCCCACATGCCCGCGAGTCCGAGCGCGCCGAGCACCAGAATCAGGCATTTTACTGCCAGCGCGAACACAATATTCTGCAGGGAGATTCCTACGGTTCTCTTTGCTACCTGCATCACAGCCGGAATCCGGCTCAGGCGGTCATCCATGATGACAATATCAGCGGCCTCGATTGCGGCGTCAGATCCCATAGAACCCATGGCAATACCGACATCTGCGCGGGAGAGAACAGGAGCGTCATTGATGCCGTCACCGATAAAGGCAAGCTTCTTTTTCGGCTCTTTGTCAGAACGATTATTCTGCTGCAATGCTTCCAGCAATTCATCAACCTTCAAAACCTTATCCTGCGGCAGGAGTTCTGCAAAGACGGTGTCAATTCCCAGAGACTCCGCAACTGCAAGGCCGGTTTCTCTGCGGTCACCGGTCAGCATGACCAGATTCTTTACCCCATATCTGCGCATGCCGGCCAGTGCCTCGGAAGCCTCGGCCTTGACTTCATCTCCTATATAAATAGTGCCGAGGTAGAGACCGCTGCCGGGGTGCTCCTGCTCCGCGGCCAGATGAAGCACAGTAGAGGCCATTGTTTCCTCTGTATAAGCTTCTGCGGACTCGGGTATTGTGATTCCGTGAGAGGCGAGAAGCTGGCGGTTGCCGGCGTAGACCGTGAGGACTTTTTCTGTCTGCAGTTCTCCGCCTGAAGTGCTGCTTTGTGCAGATACGCCCCGCGGCACATTTGCCTGCAGACGGGCGATAATGCCCTGTCCCGCGACATTCCGGGAGCTTTCTGCCTGCCAGTATTCGCCCGGATGAATCTTTGCGGAACGGCAGGCATCCTGAATGGAAACCGCAATTGGGTGTGTAGACATACTCTCCGCGGCTGCCGCAATAGAGAGCAGGGTGCGGTCAGGATCAGCTGCCTGAGGTAAAGTATTCCCCAAAATGCCGGAACAATTTTCTGAAAAAGCGGGCGCGTAAGGGCGGATCTCAAGAACCTCGAACTGTCCTCTGGTCAGTGTGCCGGTCTTATCCGTCACAATCGTATCCAGATGCGCCATCAGTTCCAGATAATTTGACCCTTTGACCAGAACACCTGCTTTCGAAGCTGCCCCGATTCCGCCGAAGAACGCGAGCGGCACAGAGATCACAAGCGCGCACGGACAGGAGATGACCAGAAACGTGCAGGCACGGATTATCCAGTCCGACCAGTGGCCGGCGAACAGCGGAGGCACCAGTGCCAGAATCAGCGCGCCGATTACGACAACTGGTGTATAATATCGCGCAAAGCGCGTGATAAAATTTTCTGTCCGGGATTTCTTTTCCGAAGCAGTCTCGACCAGCTCGAGAATTTTCGCGACCGTCGAGTCGTCGTAGAGCTTCGTCGCGCGCATGCGCAGTAAAGCATCTCCGTTGATGCAGCCGGAAATCAGGTCAGAACCCTTCCGCACGGTGCGCGGAACCGACTCGCCTGTCAGCGCGGAGGTGTTGATCAGGCCTTCGCCTTCTGTAACCACGCCGTCTACCGGGATTTTTTCACCTGGCCGGATTACCAGAATATCATCGATTTCCACATCGTCCGGATCCACCGTCTCAATGGTTCCGTCTGCCCGCTCAACATTGGCGTGCTCCGGCGCAATATCCATCAGATCCCGGATAGACTGGCGTGACTTCCCGACAGCATACCCCTGGAAAAATTCACCGACCTGATAAAACAGCATAACAGCGACTGCCTCGCTGTTTTCCCGGGTCGCAAAAGCGCCGATGGTGGCAAGTGTCATCAAAAAGGACTCGTCAAATACCTGCCGGTTCCGGATGCCAAGCGCGGCTTTGCGCAGAACGGACAGGCCGACAATGCAGTAGGGCACGAGATAAACGGCCAGCGCGAGGTACCATCTGTCAAAAAGAGCCGGAATCTTCACCAGATGCTCCAGAACAAGGAGGCAGGCGTAGATGGCGCCGGCGATGAGGATATTCCGAAGTTCTCTTTTTTGCTTTTTACTCATGATGAAGTCCTCCGAAATTGAAGTTTGTCGGGATCAGCAAGGTGACGAATTCAGTTTCCTCGTCTGCCCGCGATCCCGACAAACATAAATTTACACTTCCACTGAGAAATCCGGCTCAATCTTCTGTCCGGTCTTGATGGCTTCGTCCAGAATCGCCTCAAAGCGGTCATCTTCCGCGTCCAGCGTAAACTTCTGCGTCATAAAATTGACACGCGCATCCTTGACACCGTCGATTTTTTTGACAGCTTCTTCTACCTTTGCGGCACAGTTTGCGCAGTCGATTTCACAGTTGTATTTCTTTTTCATGAGATAATTCCTCCTTAAATAAAAGTGCTCAGCGTTCTTGATAAAAGTACTGTGTGATCTTTCGGGGCTCACCCGAAGGATTCTATTGTATGACAGAGACCCGTCTTTTGTCAGGTGTGACAGAGAACCGTCCCTTGTCAGACACTGTCATTCTTGTCAGATGACAGAGAACCGCCCCTTGTCATCCCCCTGTCATTCTTCTATGTGCTCTTTGCCCATGGCAATGATGGTTTTTACGTGATCATCGGCGAGTGAATAGCACATGGACTTTCCGGAGCGTCTCACCTTGACCAGCTTTGAGGTCTTGAGTATCTTCAGCTGGTGGGATACTGCGGACTGGTTCATCTCCAGCTCTGTGCAGATTTCTGTGACGTTTTTTTCGCCCTGGAACAGGACATACAGGATTTTGATTCTCGTAGAATCTCCGAATATCCGAAACAGCTCTGCGAGATCGATCAGTTCTTCTTCTGTTATATGGCTGATCTGTCCGTCGATTCTGGCGCAGGCATCGGTGTGCGCGCATGTCTGAGCTGCTTCATGTGATCCGGGATCTGGTACTGCTTGCAATCGAAACACCTCCCTCACAATAATGAATGTTTATTCATATGAATATATTATCATATGTATATGATAAATGCAACAGGAAATCATGGAGCCTGAAAAGTTACATATAATCTTGCATTTCAAACGCCGAAGTGGTTCAATGGAAATGCTGAATAATGAATTCTGAATGAAAGAACCTGATAACAATGACCAGAAAAGAACTCACAAAAAGATACCTGCTGTTTGGCGTCAGCCTGTTCGTCATGGGCGTGGGAATTGCCATCACGCGGCACGGGGAAATCGGTGTGACGCCGATTTCGTCGATTCCGAATGTGGTTTCCCTGAAGGTGCCCGGAATTACGTTTGGAACGCTGCTGTTTATATGGAACTGCGTGCTGCTGGCGGGGCAGATTCTTCTGCTGCGCAAAAATTTCAAGCCGGTCTCCCTGCTGCAGATCCCGCTGTCCGTGCTGTTTGGCTGGTTTACGGACATTGGGACGAAAATTTCCACTCTGATTCCGACGGATCTTTATCCCATGCGGATTGTCTGCGTGCTGCTGGGAACAGTGATTCTCGGATTTGCGATTTCGCTGGGCGTGACGGCAAATGTGATTCTGAATTCGGGAGAAGCGTTTGTAAAAGCGCTGTCCGACACGACGCACAGGCAGTTTTCCAATGTGAAAATCGTGTTCGACATCAGCTGTGTCGTGACATCCATGATTTTGTCCGTGATTCTGTTCGGGAGAGTTGAGGGAACCAGAGAGGGCACGATCATTGCGGCGCTGACGACGGGCTGGGTGGTGAAGCTGTTTACCTGGCTGCTGCACGATCCGCTGGACAGGCTGCTTCGCAAATGAACGCGCGGCTGAGAAGTGATTGCCGGGATCCGGGATTCAGGCTGTGTCCGGCTGCAGCCGCAGGCAGGAGCGAGAACGAAAGAGGAAAAAATGAGAGATTACATACATCACGTACGTTATTATGAGACAGACAAGATGGGCGTCACGCATCACGCAAATTACCTGCGCTGGATGGAGGATGCCCGGATCGATTTTCTGGATCAGGCAGGCTGCGGCTATCCGGCGTGTGAGGCGCGCGGACTGGCTTCTCCCGTGACCGGATACCAGTGCGAATTGAAGGAAAGCACCCGGTTTGCGGATGAGATCGTCATCCGGACGCGCATCGAGAAATACACAGGCGTGCGGCTGACATTTGCGTATGAAATGCGGCGGCCGGACGGCACGCCGGTGGCGGACGGTGTCACGAACCACTGCTTCATCAACGCGGAAGGCCGGGTTATCTCGCTGAAGCGCGCGTTTCCCGACCTGCATGAGCTTCTCATGAAGCAAATTTCAAAAAACGCCAAATAATTTACTCCTGCCAGGCGTCTACCTGCGCGTCCTGAATTCCTGCGATATTCCGGATGTATACCAGGATTTTTTCTGCGTCTGTGACGGAATCCGCAAACAGTGAAATGCGGGCGGAGTAGAGAGAAGTCTTTTTGTCTGCGGTGATAATCTGCAGGTTGGTGATCGTCATGTTGTGGTCCTTGCAGCACCGGAGAACGTCATCCAGCGAGTTTTTTGCGCTGTACTGAAGCGACAGCTGAAAGAGAGGCGCGTGCCGGATGCGTGTTCCGACGTTTCCAAAATAGACCTCAGCGAACAGGATCAGGGCCGCGGCCAGGATGCCGCCCTCATAAAAGCCGGCGCCGATCGCAAGGCCGACGATACCGGTCGCCCAGAGTCCGGCTGCCGTTGTCAGACCCTTGACGGCGTTCCGGCGGGTCACGAAAATCGTTCCGGCGCCGATGAAACCGAGGCCGGTGATGACCTGCGCGCCGAGACGCGAGACGTCCGCCGGCATGTGCATGTTCAAAAACGTGTAGTGCCCGGTCAGTGAGGCGACTGTGGCGCCAACGCACACCAGAATGTGCGTGCGGAAACCGGCGGGCCGGTTTTTGGAGGAACGCTCCAGACCGATCAGCGCACCCAGTGTAAACGACAGGCACAGGCGCAGCAGAGTCGAGGCGAATGTGATGGTTCTGAGGTTGTTAAAGATGGACAGCATAGAAACTCCTTTTCTATACATTTTTTCTTGAACTTGCGGTGCGGTTTTGATGAGAGAATCATGAAATCAGTTCCTGGATCGACTGCACGCAGGGCAGCTCGGCGACAGACGTCAGCATATTGGAATGCGAGATGTTCTCTTTGCTCAGCGTCATCTCGATAATCGCGGAAGGATACTTTTCATCCTTCCTTTTTTTGCGCGCGAAATCAAGCTCATGGATCTCAGCGTTCTGGGATTTGATGACGGCAACGATTTTTTCGATATCCTCCAGCTTGTTGAACTCGACAAACATGGTCAGATGGCGGAGGCGGCGCTTAAACGCGGGTTCGAGCGGAAACAGGACATCCAGCACCAGAATGATGATGACCAGGACGATGATGACGCATTCATAGAAGCCGGCACCGGCCGCAAGCCCCATACAGGCACAGGCAAACAGGCCGGTGGCGGTCGTCAGGCCTTCCACCTGCTGTTTCGTGTCGGTGATGATGGTTCCCGCGGCAATGAAGCCGATGCCGGAAAGTACCTGCGCCGCGTACCGCGAGCCGTCAAAGCGCAGACTCTCTGCCGCGACTGCGTCCGACCACTGCGTAGTAAGCATGTGATATTCGTAGGACGCCAGCAGAAGCGTCAGCGCGGCGCCGATGCTGATCAGCATGAAGGTGCGCAGCCCTGCGGTCTTGCGCTTGCGCGAGCGGCCGTATCCGATGACGCCTCCTGCCAGCATGGCGAGAATAAGCCGCAGGAATATGGACAGCATGTGGAATTCTCTTAAATAATCAAGAATTTCAAGCATAGAAATCGTACTCCTCGGAATCTGAACGGTTCAAATTGATCAGCGTTTCAGAACGGTTCAAATTGATCAGTGTTTCAGAACGGTTCAAATTGATCAGTGTTTCCAAAGATTGCCTCCAGACGGACAGAAAAGTGGAAATGACAAAAGAGCCTCCGCCCCGTGCGCAGACACACAGAGCGGCGACTTCTACAGAGCAGCGGCTTCTTATTTCCACGGCCTTCTTTCCGGCAGGCAATCTTTTTTACATAACCTGCCTCATAACACTTTTGACAGGAACTGTATTTACAGCTCCTCGAACAGATCGACGACCGGCTCGCCGTCGCACAGCTCGACCAGCTTCGGGAACGTGCCGGTGAAGTGCTCGGTTGCGTTGTGGATGTCGATGGCGGCCTGATCCTTCCAGAACTCGATGAAGGTGAGGCACTGCGGGTCAGCGAGGCTGACGTTCAGCGTGTAGAGGATATTTCCCTCTTCTGCGCGGGACTTCTCGATCAGATCTTTGGTGAGTGCCTTGAAGTTCTCCACTTCGCCTGCTTTGACGGGCATTTTTGCTACGATTTTGATCATGGTGATACCTCCTGTGATGGGAAATTACTGCGTCTGATACCGCCAGACAATCTGCATTGACATGTATGGAACCGGAAGTCCCATATGCGGCATAAGACCTATAATTACATTGTACAGGCCATGGTATGAATGATCAATTGGAATTTTTGGATCGAAATTTTCAGGTCGGAATTTTTGGCTGTTGTTTTGTATGTTAACCATTCATAATCATGCTATAATATCTATATTATGCTATAATATCTATATACGGAAGGGAGGTGCTTCTTATGGCAAAAATCATCGGTTTTTCGGTAAAGACAGATAAGCACACACAGATGATCGACATCACCCGTCAGGTGCAGGGCGCTGTCCGGGAGAGCAATGTGGACCGCGGCCTCTGCGTCGTTTTTGTGCCGCACACGACGGCGGCCGTCACGATCAACGAAAATGCGGATCCGGACGTGGTGCGCGATTTCACGATGGAAATCAACAAGATCGTGCCCTGGGAGGACGGATACCATCACCAGGAGGGAAATTCCGCCGCGCACCTGAAAGCCAGCATGATCGGTTTCTCCGAGACCATTCTGATAGAGGACGGCCGTCTGGTGCTCGGGACATGGCAGGGCATTTATTTCTGTGAGTTCGACGGACCGAGGTCAAGAAAGGTATATGTAAAGGTGATGGAAGGCTGACTGAAGAATGATGGGAAGGCCCCAAAACTGCCGGTTTTTTAGCGCTTAATAAAGAAAGAATCGAGAGGCATTATATGGTTACAACAAATGATAAAGGGATTATTTCGTTCAAGCATAAGGTGATGGAAGAGGTCTGCCGGCTTGCCTGGGATGACAATCTGAATGATAAGACCATGGAGGAACTGGTCTATAAGCTGATTGAGGGGCCAAAACCTGTCTACCGATGCTGCATCTATAAAGAACGTGAAATTACGCGTGAGAGGATTCGTCTGGCCTGCAGGGAAAACCCGGAGCCCGGAAATGAGTCGGAAAATATTGTTCAGGTCATCAAGCCGGCCTGTGATGACTGTCCGATTTCGGCTTACTCTGTAACAGATAACTGCCGTTATTGTCTCGGGAAGGCATGTATCAATACCTGCAAATTCGGTGCGCTGGAGTACGGTGCCGGCAGGATGCATATCGACGCCGCAAAATGCAAGGAGTGCGGAATGTGCGCAAAGGCCTGTCCATATGGTGCGATCGTGCATCTGGAGCGGCCCTGCAAGAAGGCCTGTCCTGTTGATGCAATTACTTATGATGAGTATGGATATTGTCAGATTAATGAGTCCAAGTGCGTGCAGTGCGGGCACTGTATTCACAGCTGCCCGTTTGGAGCGATTGCTTCCAAGACCGACCTGGTTCCGATCATCAGGGCAATTAAGTCCGGTAAGGAAGTGATTGCAATGTGTGCACCTGCAACAGAGGGACAGTTCGGAAGGGAAGTGACTATGGGCTCGGTCAGAAAGTCGCTGCTTGCACTCGGATTTGCCGATATGATCGAGGTGGGGCTCGGAGGCGATATGACGGCTGCATATGAGGCTGAGGAATGGTCATTGGCTAAAAAAGAAGGCCGGAAGATGACAACATCCTGCTGTCCGGCGTTTATCAACATGCTGAGAAAACATTTTCCGGAAGTGTATGAGGCAAATATGTCTGAGACAGTTTCTCCGATGTGTGCAATTTCCCGCTACCTGAAAGCGACGCGCCCCGGATGCGTCACGGTCTTCGTCGGCCCATGCATTGCCAAAAAATCAGAGTCGAGAGATCTCTCTGTTCCGGATAATGCAGACTTTGTGATCACATACGGAGAACTGCACGCAATGCAGATGTCCCGCGATATTGATTTCATCGTGTCAGATGAAGTATATCAGGAGGCATCTGTCTGGGGCAAGAAATTCGCAGGCAGCGGAGGCGTCGCAAGCGCGGTGCTGGAGGTCATGCAGGAACGGGGTGAAGATACCTCAGACATCAGGCTGCTGAAATGCGCAGGAGGAGCAGAGTGCAAGAAGGCAATCCAGCTGCTCAGACTCGGAAGACTTCCGGAGGATTTTGTCGAAGGAATGATGTGCCCGGGCGGCTGTGTGGGCGGCCCGTCACGGCATGCGACTGATATGGAAATCGGGAGAAACCGCAAGACCATGCTCGAACAGGCAGATGACCGGAAAGTACTGGAGAACCTAAAAAACTACCCGATGGATCAGTTTTCGATGTTCCGCGACGGACATTGATGCAGGTACTGTCGCGAATGAGATACCCGGCAGTTTGCAGGTAAGACAGAGTGGTTGACGATGATTCATTCAAGGTTGTAAAAAATTACCCAAAAAAGACGCAACATGTTACAAATAAAGTTAAAACCGCCTAATTATCTTCGGGTAACGGGGCGGTTTTTTGTTAAAAAAGACAAGTTTCCCATTGTTTCAGACTATTGTTTCATATATAATTAATGCATAACGTTATATTTGTGAAACATGATCGCACGCTGTTCAAAAAATATAGAGTTTTTTTCAACAGCGTGCAATTTGTGTTTCGCAGGCAAGGAGGGTATATCGATGTTGGAAGAGGCTTATTATCAGAAGGCGGATGAGATTATCGAACATTACGGTAAGAAAGCCGCGTCTCTGATTCCGATCATGCAGGATATTCAGGCTGAATATCGCTATTTGCCCGGTGAGCTGCTGACTTATGTGGCAAGCCAGATTGGAATTACAGAGGAAAAAGCGTACAGTGTTGCGACCTTCTACGAGAACTTCTCGTTTGAGCAGAAGGGCAAGTACGTCGTAAAGGTCTGTGACGGAACTGCCTGTCACGTGCGTAAGTCCGTGCCGATTCTGGAAGCATTCCAGAAAGAACTCGGACTGAGCGCAAAGAAGCATACGTCAGATGACATGCTGTTCACGGTTGAGACAGTTTCCTGCCTCGGCGCGTGCGGTCTTGCACCGACTGTCATGGTCAACGAAGACGTGCATCCGAAGATGACCCCGGAGAAGGTACAGGAGTTGATCCAGGAATTGCGAGGTGATAAGAAATGATTAACAGCAGAGAAGCATTAATCCAGACGACCGAAGCAGCGAAGGCGGCACTTGCTTCCTATGGCTGCCGCATTCTTGTGTGTTCCGGTACCGGCTGTATCGCATCCGGTTCAGAGGCGGTCTATGAGGAATTCCGTAAACTTGCAAAGGACGACCACAATGTTGTTCTTGAGTTTAAGCCGCATGATGAAGCGGAACATGACAGCGAGGTTGTCAGTGATGTCAAGAACGCTCTTGGTGTCAAGAAGACAGGCTGTCAGGGTGTCTGTGAACTCGGACCGCTCGTTCGGATTCAGAAAGGTGACGATGTCATTCAGTACATCAAGGTAAAACCGGAAAACTGCGAAGAGATATTCCAGCGTTCTGTCCGTGAAAATGATGTGATTGAGAGCCTTCTTTATCATCAGGGCGAAGAAGCGTTCCGCGGACCGGATGATATTCCGTTTATCGCAAAACAGACCCGCATTGTCCTGGAGAACTGCGGAAAATACGATGCGGAAAGCTTCGACGAGTATCTTGCCGGCGGCGGATTTACGGCGCTGCAGAAGGCACTGTTCGAGATGAAGCCGGAAGAAGTTGTTGACGAAGTTGACAAATCCGGACTGCGCGGACGCGGCGGCGGCGGATTCCCGGCCGGCCGCAAGTGGAAACAGGTTGCGCGTCAGCCGGAGAAAGAGCGCTTTGTTGTCTGCAACGGTGATGAAGGTGATCCGGGTGCATTCATGGACGGTTCCGTTATGGAAGGTGATCCGTACAAGCTGATTGAGGGTATGATGATCGCCGGCTACGCATGCGGCGCTGAGAACGGCTATATCTATGTTCGTGCAGAGTATCCGATGTCTGTCGCAAGACTCCGCAAGGCAATTGCGACACTGGAAGAAGTCGGACTGCTCGGTGACGATATCCTCGGAACCGGCTATAACTTCCACATGCATATCAACCGCGGCGCGGGCGCTTTCGTCTGCGGCGAGGGCTCGGCGCTGACAGCTTCCATCGAGGGCAACCGCGGTATGCCGCGTGTCAAACCGCCGAGAACTGTTGAAAAAGGACTGTGGGCAAAGCCGACGGTTCTGAACAACGTAGAAACATATGCAAACGTACCGAAGATCGTCCTGCAGGGCTCTGACTGGTTCCGCAGCATCGGAACAGAGAATTCCACAGGTACAAAGACCTTCTCGCTGACAGGTTCCATCCAGAACACAGGTCTGATCGAGGTTCCGATGGGAACAACGCTGCGTGAGATCATTTTTGATATCGGCGGCGGCCTGAAGGACGGCGGCAGCTTCAAGGCTGTCCAGATCGGCGGACCGTCCGGCGGATGCCTGACAGAGCAGCATCTTGATGAGCCGCTCGATTTCGAATCTGTTAAGAAGTTCGGCGCAATCATCGGCTCCGGCGGACTGGTTGTCATGGATGACAACACCTGTATGGTTGAGGTCGCACGTTTCTTCATGAGCTTCACACAGCGTGAGTCCTGTGGTAAATGTATCCCGTGCCGTGAGGGAACCAAGCGCATGCTTGAGATCCTTGAGCGTATCGTAAACGGCGAAGGCGAACTGCAGGATCTGGATCTGCTCGAAGAGCTCGCTACAATGATCAAGAGCATGGCGCTCTGCGGTCTTGGTAAGAGTGCTCCGCTTCCGGTTCTCTCTACATTGCGTACCTTCCGTGATGAATATGTTGA
>JAFVEX010000082.1 GCA_017475785.1 Eubacterium sp.
CGCCAGTGCAAAAAACGGATAAAAGCAGTAGGGGATCGCGTGCACATAGGCGCTCATCCCGCTGTCGAACTGTGTATTGATCAGCTCGTGCTGATAAAACAGACCGGCAAAAAATACGGCCCAGGTTGAAAACGGCAGGAGCACGCAGACCGGTGCTCCGGTCGAATCCAGCACGAAGGCGAGCGATTCGCGCGGCAGCTTCCTTTCATCATACAGATCCTTCATGCAGACGCCGACCGTCAGTACGTTGAGAGAGTCGTCCACAAAGATCAGAAGACCCAGCAGGAAAGACGCAAACATCGTGCGGTTCTGCGTCGTACAGACCTTCGACAGGATCCGCGAGAAGCCGCCGGTGCCGCCCGCCGCCTGCAAAACGGCAATCAGACTGCCGAACAGGCCGCAGACGAGCCAGAGCCAGACGTTGTCCGGATCTCCAACCACTTCCTGCAAAATCCCGATCCACTCACCGAGAAAATGCCCGCGATATAATACGATGCAGCCGGCGACCGAACCCAGAAGCAGAAATTCGATACAACGCTTCGTGATCACGGCGCCGGCGACGACAAACATGATAATGATAAGTGCGATGAGACCGTCAGGCATAGTGCTGCTTCCTTTCGTTCTCCTGATATCGAAGGTTCAGTCCAATATTCCATCGCAGACACGCTTCCGCTCGCTCATCCTCGCAGCGGTACTAGCCTCGCAGGGAAGCCCTGCTCTGCAAGTACCGGCGGGATTCGGACGGTCTGCTCATGGAACTATTGGACTGAACCTTCTGCTTGATCAACAAACAATACAAACAGTTTCACTTAGAACAGGTTCATGATAAACACAATTCCGATAATAAACGGAAGCACATACGTCATGTACGGGCGCATCCAGGATTTAACTTTCATGCCCTCACCCTGATTGGCCTCGTGAGAGAAGTTGTCCCATCCCCAGCCTGCCTTCAGCACGCAGAACAGCAGGAAAACCAGGCTGCCCAGCGGAAGCAGCAGGTTGCTGACGATGAAGTCTTCGAGATCCAGCACCTGTGATCCGGGACCGAGCGGCTGAAATCCGCTCAGCAGATTCGGACCGAGTGCGCACGGCAGTGACAGAAGAATCATCAGCGGAATGTTGATAAAGCAGGCTTTTTTGCGGCTCCAGCCAAACTGGTCCATACACATGCTTACGATGTTTTCAAAGACTGCGAGGACTGTGCTCAGCGCAGCAAATATCATGAACAGGAAAAACAGACTGCCCCATATTTTTCCGCCCGACAGATGATTGAATACATTCGGAAGCGTGATAAACAAAAGACTCGGGCCGCTGTCTACGCTGACGTTGTAGGCGGAGCAGGCAGGGAAGATAATCAGGCCGCTGCAGACCGCTACGAGCGTATCCAGAATCGCGACGTTGATGCTCTCTCCGATCAGACTTCTGTCTTTTCCGATGTAGCTTCCGAAGATTGCCATGGAGCCGATACCAAGACTCAGCGTAAAAAACGCCTGTGTCATTGCACCCAGTATTACATTCGTTATCCCGACTTCTTTCATTTTTCCGGGATCAGGTTTCAAATAAAACACCAGTCCGGCTTTTCCGCCGCTGATCGTCAGACTGTGGACTGCCAGCACAAGCATCAGTGCCAGCAGCAGAAGCATCATCCACTTTGTTACTTTTTCAAGTCCGTTCTGCAGGCCGATGCTGAGAATCAAAAAGCCCACGATTACTACAATAATCATACAGCCGCTCATCAGCGCCGGAGAAGCGAGCAGATCAGAGAAGACGCCCGCGATCTGATCACTGTTCATTCCCTCATAGGTTCCGGCTGCGCTCGCATACAGATAATACAGCATCCACCCTGCTACGGTTGTATAAAACATCATAAGCAGGTAATTGCCGATCAGGCATACTTTTCCGTGAATATGCCACTTATGTCCCGGTTTTTCCAGTTCCTGATACATCCGGATCGGGCTCTTTGCCGCCGCACGGCCTACACTGAACTCCATCGTCATAACCGGTATTCCGAGTATTACCAGGAAAAGCAGATAGAACAGCACAAATATGCCGCCGCCGTACTCCCCGGCCATATAGGGAAATTTCCACACATTACCGATTCCGATCGCGCATCCCGCGCTCAGCAGAATAAAGCCGAGCCGGGAGCCTAGTTTTTCTCTTTCCATTCTTCTGTTGTCCTCACACTCTATTATTTCTTTTCATTTGTTTGCCGTCCCGGCACGCTGTGATTTGTTTACTGACCCGGCGCATACGGAAAGCGGTTCTCTCCAGCCGGCTTCGTATAGTCAGGATCATTATTCTGCACACAGTTGTACAAAATATTGATCAGATCAATTTCTGTCGTGTCCGTAAATTTCTCCAGCGGAAACGGCGTTCCGAACTGAAATTCATACTGTGACAACAGCAGCTCAAGCATTCCTGTTTTCCTCCATCTTCTTCAGGAAATCCTCACCGTAGCCATAATGCTCTACGACAAAATCAAGATCCTTGTCGCCGCGGCCGGACAGGTTGACCAAAACAGAGCCAGTCATGCCGGTGCGGGCAATCTTGATAGCATATGCCAGCGCGTGCGAGCTCTCGATCGCCGGGATAATTCCCTCGTGACGTGACAGCAGGAACAGTGCCTCGATCGCCTCCTCGTCGCTGATCGTTGTGTAATTGATGCGGCCCATATCATGCAGCATGCAGTGCTCCGGACCTGCCGCCGGATAGTCGAGACCGCTGGCATTGGAATAAACCGGAGCAGGATCGCCGTTTTCATCGGCCAGCATAATACTGTTGAATCCGTGCATGACGCCTTCTTTTCCGTAGGTAATGGACGCTGCATGATCCCCGAGCTTCGGACCGCGTCCGAGCGACTCAACGCCAATCAGCTCTAC
>JAFVEX010000083.1 GCA_017475785.1 Eubacterium sp.
CATTGACGTCTCCGATCTAAATACAGAAGATATTTCCGGTCTGATGGAAAAAATCGACGATCTGGATCTCGATTCGGAGAATCTCCGGGAACAGGCCGGCGAGGTATACGATAAGCTGAAGGAAAAAGGCGTCGAGCTGGGAATCAGCAAGGAAAAAGCACTCAGCTGGTTCCAGCGGCTGATCAACTGGTTCATGAACCTGCTCGATTCCATGACAGGAAGATAATCCAGCCTGAGGGAACGGAAAAGGAATCACAACAAAAGAGACCGGCGCATAGAGCGGCCGGTCTCTTTTTGCGTACAGTTTTTCACATGTAATCTTCTCCCACAGGTTTTTTGGAACGCAGAGCATTTGATGATGGATTATTGCAATGATCCGATAATGATCCAATAATTTCAGAAAGATACAGAATTAGTCTTGACTATTTACACTGTAATAATGTAATATTGCAACAACAAGAATAATTACTATTATTGATCAAAGGAGATACGGATGGCTCTGAAGTACAGCAGACAGCGCGAGTCAATCAAGGCGAATCTGATGCACCGGACGGATCATCCAACAGCGGATATGGTTTATGCTGATATCAGAAAGGTCTTTCCGAATATCAGCCTTGGGACTGTTTACCGCAACCTTGCGCTCCTTTCAGACCTTGGGGAAATTCACAAGCTTGCCCCGCAGGGAGGCGCAGAGCGCTACGACGGAAATACCAGAGCGCACAACCACTTTGTTTGCAGAGCATGCGGCTGCGTGCAGGACATGGAAGGCCGGGAGAGCGATCTGCTCACAGAGCGCGCAAACCGGCAGTTCAGCGGCAGAATCGATGACTGCAGCGTTACGTTTTACGGAATGTGCAAGGAGTGTCTGGAAAAGCTGGACGGAGAAAAACAGCCATGATCCGGAAGGTAGTAATTATTCGCGCAGAAGTTTGTTTACCAAAAATCAAAAAAAGAAAGGGAGACAAAAAATGAAGAAATGGGTTTGTAATGTTTGTGGTTACGTTTATGAAGGCGACAGCGCTCCGGAAGCATGTCCGCAGTGCAAGGCTCCGGCTTCTAAATTTACAGAGCAGGCAGAGGATCTTGTGTGGGCAGCAGAGCATGTAGTCGGTGTCGCTTCTGATGTTCCGGATGACATCAAGGAAGATCTCCGCGCGAACTTCAACGGTGAGTGCTCAGAAGTCGGTATGTATCTGGCGATGGCGCGTGTCGCGTTCAGAGAAGGCTATCCGGAGATCGGCCTGTACTGGGAGAAGGCAGCTTACGAAGAGGCAGAGCACGCAGCTAAATTCGCAGAGCTCCTCGGCGAGGTTATCACAGACAGCACCAAGAAGAACCTCGAGATGCGCGTAGAAGCAGAAAACGGCGCTACCGCAGGCAAGACAGATCTCGCAAAACGCGCGAAAGCCCTGAATCTCGACGCGATCCATGACACAGTTCACGAGATGGCACGCGACGAGGCAAGACACGGCAAGGCATTCAAGGGCCTGCTGGAGCGTTATTTTGGCTAGGAGCATGAGCACTTGCTGAGAGCAATTGGACAGAGTTTTACAACTGAATTAGAATATAAATGGAAAGATACACTGCCGTGAGGCGATTGGCTCTTATCAGTTGACAAAACGCAGTGAATAAATCACAACACACCGTCACTTGGCAGAGTGGCGGTGTGTGCGTTTTACGATAATAGTGATGGTAAAACCACCAATATGTAATTATGAATAATTCTCTGATCAGGCGCGTATACGCGGTCTATTTCAGCCCAACGGGCAGCACAGGACGGATCACCTGTGAAACGGCACGGATTCTGGCGGAATGTCTGGAGGTCCCGTTGACAGTTTGTTCATTTACGCTGCCTGCGCAGCGAAGTGAGCGTTTGCAGTTTTTAAAGGAAGATCTGGTAGTGATCGGATTTCCGACCTATGCCGGAAAACTTCCAAATAAAATTCTGCCGGATCTGAAAAAACAGATTTTAGGAACAGACACACATGCGGTTGCGCTGGTGACATTTGGAAACCGTTCATTTGACAACGCGTTGGCCGAGCTGTGCGCAGTGATGTCCGGGAACGGGTTTCGGGTGATCGGAGCAGCTGCCGTTCCCACAGAGCACGCGTTTTTATCCAGTGCGGCGTATCGGGCATTAGCAGAAGGAAAACGAGGGTTTGCTATGACAGGCGCAATTGGCGCAGGTCTTCCTGACGTACGGGATTTTCAGAAGCTGAAAGGGTTTGCAAGAGCAACAGGAGAAAAAATCAGGCGCGGAAAGCTGGAGAAATCGACTGGAAATTCAGAGTATCCTGCGCGATCCGAAAACTTTTTCGGATCCGGCTTTTTTATCACATGTCAAAATGCTGGAAATGGCATACGCGGATCGAAAGGCGGACCTAAGGTTGTTTTAAGGCTGAGCCGTTGAAAATCCAATAAAAACAAGGGGTTATTGGCAGGATTGTCCCAAATATGTCCCAAATGAGTTTACCGGGGGACGTTCTGGAAAGACAGAATCACAGTTGTTGACTTAGCCGTACGGCTTATTATATAATAAATATATCTAAATTGAGCCGTACGGCGAAATAATGGGTCGAAACGAGAAATTGAGCCGTACGGCGAAACGTTGAAGTGTGAACAAAACACAGAGACGTCGGCAGGGATCCGGAAGGAGAATAATCGATGCTGATTACGGATACAAAGAGCTTTGGGGCGGCTCTTCGGCAGCGCAGAAAGGAACTGCAGTATACACAGGCATGGCTGGCAGAATTTACAGGATTCAGTGTCAGCTTTATCTCTGACCTCGAGAGGGGAAAGGAAACCAGCGAACTGGGAAAGGCACTTTTCTTAGCGGCGATATTGGGATTGGACTGTCGTCTGGAGGTGCGGGGGACATAGTATGAGAAAGCTTGATGTCTGGATTGAAATATTAGGAAGGCAATGTTTTGTAGGATCCATTCAGGGAAATAACGGAGCAGAGGCTTGCTTCCAATATGCAGACAGCTATTTGAAATCAAACGAAAATACCGCGATATCCGTCAGTCTGCCGCTGAGAAGAGAGGCATTTACGGCTTCGCAGACACGAATTTTTTTTGAGGGTTTACTGCCAGAAGGATTCGCCAGAAGATCTGTAGCGCAGTGGATGCATGTCAGTGAGGATGATTATCTTTCCATACTGGAGCGTCTGGGAAATGAATGTCTTGGCGCAATCCGAATCACATCTGAGGTGAGTCCTGAAATTCGCACAGGATATGAGCTGCTTTCGCTGGATCAGGTCAGAGCGCTGGCCGAAGAGGGGGCAGTTAAATCGACGGAGTTACTGATTCAGACACGTTTGTCTCTCACCGGTGCATCCGGAAAAGTTGGTCTGTATTATGCGCTGGATGGTGATCAATGGTTTATGCCGATGGGTCTTGCGCCCAGCACCCATATCCTAAAACAGAGTCATATCAGACTGGACAGCATTGTGACAAATGAGCAGTTATCGCTGATGACGGCTAAGCATCTGGGCATAGAGGTTCCCGGAAGTTTTATCGTGGAGACAGGAGCACCTGATCAGGAGTGTGTACTGCTGGCATCTGCCAGATATGACAGAGTCTTTCAGGAGAATGGGAAAACGATCAATGGTTTTCCTGTTCCGCTTCGTCTTCACCAGGAGGACTTTGCACAGGCGCTCGGAATACCGGCGGCGGAGAAATATGAATCCAGAGAGACTGTTCCGGATAACGGATACCTGTCCAGAATGTTTCGTCTGCTTCGGATTCATTCCTTCGACCCAATTAAGGATCAGGGGAGTTTGTGGAAGCTGATCGTATACAATGCGCTTCTTGGCAATACAGACAGTCATATCAAGAATCACTCCCTGTTATACAGAAGAGATCTTCAAGCAATGCGTCTGGCACCGGCATATGATCTGCTCAGTACGTCAGTTTATGAGAGCAGTACCCGGGATCTGGCTTTTCGGATCGGGAGCGCATGGTCGCTGAATCAGATTTCGAGAGCAGCGTTTGAGGAAGCGGCAGAAGAAGCCGGACTGGGACGAAAATTTGCGATGAAGCAGTTTGACGACATTTGTCAGACGTTTGAAGGTGCGCTTATAGAGGCTTCCAGATGCCTTGAGGATCAGGGATTTTCTGCTGCAGGTCAGTTGCGGGAGCGGATTCTGCGAACTGGGGGGTGCGCAAATATACTATAGCCATTTCAAGTTGTTCTTTCTGGCTTTTCGTGATAAGGTGGGTATGAGGCAGGCCGCAGGCTATTTATACGCGAAATACATTAAGTATTAAAAAGGAAATACCATCACGCGCGGAGCGGCATCAACAGACAGGGCTACTATGCAGGATAAGAAAAAAGCGACATGGACGGGATACAGCAGACAGATTCGGATTATGATCCGAATCACTGTCTGCTGTCTTTTTTTGCTGGCAGGCGGCCAGACATCTGTAAATGCAGGCGCAGGAGACCGGGATCTGTCCCGGGTACGGGCAGATAACGAAAAAGCCGGTGCGCGTGAAACCGTGACGCTTATGGTATATATGATCGGCTCCGACCTGGAGTCATCCGCGTCTGCGGCGACGAACGATATGACAGAGATGGCGGAGAGCGGGATTGACCTCTCCTGTGTCAACCTTCTCGTCTACACCGGCGGTGCGCAGAAGTGGCACAGTGATGTCCCGGATGACGCCAATGCCGTTTTTTTGCTGGAAGATGACGGATTTCGGCAGATCGAGTCGTATGACCAGGCTTCCATGGGGGAACCGGATCAGCTGTCTGCGTTTTTGCGCTATGGGTATGAGAATTATCCGGCAGACAGCTTTGACCTGATCCTCTGGGATCACGGAAACGGACCGGTCATGGGCTATGGCAGCGACAAGGTTTACAGCGGAGACGCGCTGACGCTGCCGGAAATCAGGGCAGCGCTGGAGCAGTCTCCGTTTGGGGGGAATCATACAGCCGGGAGCGATTCCTCCGGACAGACGGAAGCCGGCAAGGAACTCCGGGCAGAAGCCGGGGGAGAAAACCAGCCGCCAGAAGGCAAGGAAGTCAAGGCGGCCGCCGGAGGAGAAAACCAGCCGCCGAAACTGGGTTTTATCGGCTTTGACGCTTGTCTGATGGCGTCCGCGGAGCTTGTATGCACGGTTGCGGATTACGCGGATTATCTGGTTGCGTCCCAGGAGACGGAGCCGAGTTTTGGCTGGAATTATGCCTTTCTCCCGGATCTTGGGCATGTACCGGCAGGAGAACTGCTGCCGGAGATCGTGGATGATTATATTTCCTACTGCGAGGATTACTTCAGGGGAAAGGAATTTTTCCAGAGTGACGTGACGCTCGCAGCCGTCGACCTGTCCCACGCGTCTGAGCTGGAGCAGGCGGTTGACGGGCTTTTTGCGAAGGCGAAGGAGGATGTCAGCGGAGATTACAACAAGCTCGCGGTAGCCCGCGTCCACTCCCACGGGCTCGGCCGCGCCAGTACGGGCTCGGAGTATGACCTCGTGGATCTCGAGAGCCTGCTGGATGAGATGGCCTCCCGCTACCCGAAGGAGACGGAAGCCGTCCGAACAGCGCTGCAGTCTTCTGTGCTCAGCAGCGGGGCAAACATCGACGGCTGCTGCGGGCTCAGCCTGTTTTATCCCTACTACAATAAGAATTACTACGAGGCGCAGTGGAAAGACGCCTACGCGGAAATCGGTCTGTTTCCGAACTATCTTTCTTATCTGCAGCGCTACGAGCAGGTGTGGCTAGGCACAGACCTGAAGGAGTCGTTCACCGAGGAGATGGTGCCGGTAAAGGGCGAAGAGCCTTCTGTATACCAGATGCAGCTGACCGATGAGCAGTACGAGCAGTATGCCCAGGGGGCATATTATATCCTGCAGAGACGTGCGGAGGAGCTCTACGCGCCGGTTTACATGAGCACGAACGTCACGGACAAAAACGGCCTTCTGACGGCGGAATTTGGCGGGAACGCAATCTATGTTTCGGATGACTATGGGAAGAAGCACATCGCTGTGACGAGGATGTGGGAGACAAAGGACAATGTCACGGATTACTCCATCACGAACGCGGTGGTTGAGCGCGGCAGGCTGTCCGAAAATGAGTGGGCGAGCTGTGACATCCAGATTGCCGTCAATGAAGAAACGGACGAGCTGACCGTAAAAGGCATTTACGGAGATGAGCAGGAAGGAGACGGTACCGATTCCATCTCAGGCGGCAAGAAGCAGCCGGTTGATCTGGACGAGTGGACCCGTTTTTCCTTTTACGACGTAAAAGAGCGGTATCTGACAAGAGACGAGGCCGGCAGAATCACTTATTTCTGGGACTGGCCCGAGGGAGACTGGATCACAGGCTATGAGATGCCGATCGCGAACGGCGTTCATTTTACATACGAGCCGATGTACGACGACGGGCAGGAGTACTACATCATGTTCGACGTGCAGGATGTACAGGGGAATCACTACGGCTCGGAGCTTCTGCCGGTGACGCTGGAGGAGGCGCCAGTAAAGGGAAAGGTGGAAGCGAACATTCTGGAGTGGACTGATACAAACGAGCTCATGTTGCTGGACGAGGCAGGTGTGCGCGTCCGCATGACATATGCCATGGACGTAGAAGGAGGCAAGAACTTCTTCGAGATCGAAGCGGAAAATACAAATGATTTTGAAGTGAGATTTGACCTCGGAAATGTGATTGTGAACGGAAATCTCTCCGTCCCGGATTCGACGACGATCTTTTTGAACCCGGGAGAGCATAAGTACGAGGCGCTGACAGGCATCGCGGATGTCTGCCGGCTTGCGGGCTGCCGTCTGGAAAAACTGAATTTTCTCATGGGACTTGAAAATTATGACAAGGAAGCGTATCTGGTGCATGAACGCCCGATGGAGCTGCGGCTGTCCGGGGATCTAGCGGCAGACGCAATTGTTCTCCCGATGCTCGGGGCAAGGGCAGACCGCCAGATTCTGACAGAGAAAGACGATATTCGCGTCGAACTTGTGACCTTTGGAACGCTTTTGACGCCTTATCAGGATCCGGGCAGCGGTTATACGACCCTGCAGACAGATCTCCGCGTCGACAATTTGTCAGGGAAGAAAAAAGAGATCAACGTCTGGGGAATCGAGATCAACGGCGTATATTTCCGGATCGAAAAAAGCGCCCAGATCGGCGGAGGAGAGAGCTGGTATACATCTTCCTCTCTCTCAAACAGCAATCTGACAGGCCTGGTGGTCGCTACGATGGAAGAACGTCCGGAACGAATGACGTCGATTTCTTCAGCAAGAATCCTGTTTGGCGTGGACGGGGAACTGAGCTGGTGTCCGATTGCCCTTGCGGAGCACGGCGATCAGGAGCCGTTCGAACCTTCCGGCGAGCTGCTCTACGAGGATGATCAGGTGCGGCTGCTTGCGTTCCAGGAAGCAGCCGGAGAAACTGCCGGCGCGGAGGAAGCCGGAGCAGAAGCGGCTGGCGCGGAAGAAGCCGGAGCAGAAGAAGGCAGTACAGGAGAAGACAGTACAGAAGCAGCTGGCGCAGAAGCAGGCAGCGCAGGAGAAGACAGTACAGAAGCAGACGATGCGGAAGCAGATGGTACAGGAGAAGCCAGTTCGGAAGCGGCTGGTGCGGAAGCAGACGGTACAGAAGAAGCAAGCGAGGAGGAAACTGGCGCGGGGCAGGATGATACATTCCAGGTGAGAGAAACCATCTGGGATATCTGGGTAGTAAACAAAACCGACGAAGTCATTTCCCTGACAATTCTGGAGGAAGGCAATGAGCCGCCGGAATATGTGTCGACCGCTTCTGCCGGACCCGGAGCCGCGCAGCTGGTCGAGGCCATTGTGTACCGTGATCCTGAAGAACTCAGTGAAGACGGGTTAAAGGTATACTCGCAGATCCGGACAGAGAGTCAGGAGGAATACAGAGAGACGGAAACGTATCTGCTGCCTCTTCAGGCGTCAATCAAACAGGAGCGCGCGCAATGAGAAGATCAGGAATGATAAAAAGAAGACGGGCCGCGGCAGCGGCATGTGTTCTGGCATGTGCCCTGACATGCGCTCCGGCATCTTTTCTGGCAGGCTGCGGGGAGGGAGCCGGAACGGAGCAGAATTCTGCTTCCGCCGGAGCATCTGCTGCATCCGGGACCTCAGCGGGCGCGGCCTCTGCTTCAGCATCCGGAAAAACGTCGGACGCAGGGTCTCCCGGGGAAGCCGGAGTATCTGCAGACGGTGCCTCCTCCGGCGCGGGCGGCGTGTCAGCGGATTCTGCTTCAGGGGCTTCCGGAAAAACGGTATGGCAGATTTTCGAGGGAAGCGGGATTACAGCTGAGTACGCGTGCGGACTGGATTACAAGTCCGGAAGGCGAAGAGACGTGGTTCGTGTCAAAAACGAGGCAGACGAAGAACTGATCGTCAGCATTTCTGATTTCCGTATTAATGACACGATTTACACGGACGAGTACTTTTTTTCTTCAGTGGAATCCGGAAAAACGTCAGAAAATGAAGTGAATGTGCTGACACAGGCAATTCTCACGGCAGAACTGGATGGCATCCCTGTCACAAAGCTGTCGGGTACCGCAGAGGTGTTTTCGTGGGAAACGGACGAAAACGGAGAAGAGAAAAAGCTGGACGAGGCCTCCTTCGCGATAACATTTCCGGAGGACATGGAGCTGGAGATGTTTTGTGAGCCGGCGTACGACATGCTGGCGGAGCAGCAGATCCTGAGCGAGGATCATGAAGTCCGGATTTCCCTGCTGGGGTGCGGCAGATATTTTGGAATGGATGACGGTGTGTCGGGGATCCTTTGTATCGAGAATCAGGGCACCAGGGATGTTCCGTTCGCGATTTCAAAGGCAGAGATAAACGGACTGACAATCAGCGCTTCCATACAGGGGCAGCAGACCGGCAACATCCCTGCCGGGACAACCCGCTATTTTATGTTTGAAATTTATGCGGGCGATTTGGAGGATGCCCATATCGAGTCCATTTCCGATATGAAGCTGCAGATTTTGACGGACAGGGATCAGAATTCAAGCGTTTTTCACACCAGCGGAGGGAAGTGGTATTCCTTTGTGCTGGCGCAGCACGGAGATCCTGACGAGACATTTGAGCAGGGTGAAGTCGTCTACGAGGACGACTGGGTCCGCATCGGATACCGGGGCGGCCTGGCGGACTGGCACTCAGGCGGGATATTCGGCGACTACGGCAGCTGTACATGGACACTTGCCGTGATAAATAAAAGCGATGAAAACATTGAGCTGGAGCTGACGGAGCAGCAGGTTAACGGCAAAGAGAAAGAAGAACTCAGCCATGTCCCGGTGCTGTCCACACAGGATGCCGTCGTCGGCGCGAACGCAAAACGCATCGTGACGATATATATGGCGATGGATGAAGAGATACCCCTTCCAGAGATATCCTTCCTGCTGCAGGTACGCAAGCAGGGCGGCGGCGCGCTGCTGAACAATTCGAAAGAACGGGTCATACTTTGAAGTGAAAAACGGGAAACAGTTAATAACAGCAATTCTGATATTGTTGAGCGCGGCTCTGCTTGCTGCATGTGGCGGGCAGAGTTTTTCGCATGACGTCCAGTGGACGTCTGTTTCTGCGCCGACCGAAGCGAAGCGGAGACATGCGCAGGAGAGCCAAAGCACACAGAACAGCCTGATTGCGCAGGTGGATTCTGCAAAGAAAGCAGGATCATTGATCCAAAATCCTGTATTGGAGACACCGGAGCCTGCCGCGTCTGAATTGGCGGTTCCTGATCTTCTTCCGCCCATATCCGGGAAGGACAGCCGTCCGTTTCAGGGCAGTCTGCTGCCGACCGGCCTGGAAGATACCGTCACGCTCATGGTCTATATGATCGGTTCTGATTTGGAATCAGGCGCGGCTGCAGCGACGAATGACATGACAGAGATGGTGGAGAGCGGAATTGATTTTGGCAGAACCAATCTGCTCGTCTACACCGGCGGCACGCCGAAATGGCACAGTGATGTCCCCTCGGATGCCAACGCGGTATTCCTGCTGGAGGAAGGCGGATTCCGGCAGATCGAGGCGTATGAGCAGACGTCGATGGGGGAGGCGGATACACTCGCGGCGTTCCTTCGGTACGGATATGAACAGTTTCCTGCGGATATGTATGATCTGATTCTCTGGGATCACGGGAACGGCCCGGTCATGGGGTACGGAAG
Organism: Eubacterium sp.; assembly: GCA_017475785.1. Next base: position 10,148 of record JAFVEX010000083.1, read on the forward strand.
CGACAAGGTGTACGGCGGGGACGCGCTGACCCTGCCGGAAATCCGGGCTGCGCTGGAGCAGTCGCCCTTCGGAAAAGAGAAAACAGCAGAAACGGCTTCCGCCGGCTCGCCGGAGAAGGACACAGCCGGCAGCCAGGCGGAGACCGCGGCCGACAGCCAGGCGGAGACCGTGGCCGACAGTCAGGCGGAGACCAACGCCGGCAGTCAGGCGGAAACGGAAACGCCCAAGCTCTCCTTCATCGGGTTTGACGCCTGCCTGATGGCATCTGCTGAACTGGCCTGCACGGTGGCGGATTACGCGGATTATCTCGTGGCCTCGCAGGAGACCGAGCCGAGCTTAGGCTGGAATTACGCGTTTCTCCCGGAGGTTGGCTGCCTCCCGGCAAGAAGCCTGGTTTCCAGGATTGTCGATGAATACATGACATACTGTGATGCGTATTTCCGGGATAAGGAGTTTTTCCAGAGCGATGTCACACTGGCTGCCGTCGATCTCTCGCAGGCACGGCGGCTGGAGAACGCGATCGACGCGCTCTTTGGAGAGGCCAGGGACGACGTCAGCGGGGACTACAACAAGCTTGCGTTTGCGCGTGTCCACGCGCACGGTTTCGGACGCGCGAGTACCGGGTCGGAGTATGACCTGGTGGACCTGGAGAGCCTTCTGGATGGGATGGACAGCCGGTATCCGGCCGCCGTGGAGGAGGTCCGGAGTGCCCTGAAAGACGCGGTCGTCACTTCCCGGGCGAGCGTCGACGGCTGCTGCGGTCTCAGTCTTTTTTATCCCTACTACAACAAGAATTACTACACTGCCTCGTGGAAAGAAAGCTACGCCAAGATCGGTCTGTTTCCAAATTACCGGTCTTATCTGCAGCGCTACGAACAGATCTGGCTCGGCACGGATCTGAAGGAATATTTCACAGAAAAAATGGTGCCCCTGAAGGGCAGCGCTCCCTCCACCTACACAATGCAGCTGACAGAGGAGCAGCACCAGCAATTTGCCCAGGCAGCATACAGCATTCTCCGGCGCGACGGAGAAGACATGTACGCGCTGGTATATAAGAGCAATCAGGTCACCGATGACGGCGGCTTTCTAAAAGCGCGTTTTGACGGAAATATCATCTACATCGAAAATGATTATGGAGATAAGCACATCGGGACAACGCGGATGATGGATACCGTCAACGGAGTGACGGATTACACGATTTTTGGCGTCAGCGCTGAGCGGGGATACCCTTATTCTGATTATGACGGAGACAAGAAATATGCGTCCTGCAATGTGCAGCTGGCTGTAGACGAAGAGACCGGCGAGGTGTCCGTAAAGGGTATCTTTGAGAAGGGCGATGACGAGCTCCAGACCGGCAAGCAGATGCCGGTTGATCCGGAGGAGTGGGATCTCTTTACTTACTTCATCACATATGGGCGGTATCTGACAAGAGATGAGGAGGGCAGGATTCTCCCGTACTGGGACTGGCCGGAGGGCGACTGGTTTTCTATTGCCGAGATGCGCCCTTCAATGGGAATGCACTTTACCTATGAGCCGATCTACGATGACGGGGAAGAATATTTCATCATGTTTGAGGTGGAAGACGTTCAGGGAAACAAGTATGAGTCAGAACTGCTTCCCGTCACACTGGCAGAGGCGCCCGCGGAAGAATTGAGCGTCCCCGAGGAATTTGAGTGGACAGAGGGAAATGAGCTGACCGTCTATGAAAAAGAGGGAATCACGATCAGCTTTATCCTCGCCGAAAAAGCAGAGACCGGCAAACAGATGTATTCCGTAAAGATCCGCAATGAAAACGCCTTTCCCATAAGTCTGGAAATGGACGATGTGCGGATAAATGAGCGGATCGCGCAGACCAGGATGGCTTATAGGTACGTTGATCCAGGGGAGACCCGCTGCTGTGAGCTGGAAAATATAGCGGAGAGCGCCAGGCTTGCCGGCGACGAAAGGATCTCGTCGATAGAGCTGAAGCTGGATCTATCAAGAAACGATACACATGTGTATCTCGAACACGGCGTGCAGTGGAAGATCCATATCCCGGAAAAGATCCAGCCGGAAATTTTGACGATGCCGTTCATGTCTGCGATGGCGGAGCGGCAGAACCTGAAGACAGAGGAGGGCGTTCTGGTCGAATTGCTGGAGCTGGGAGAGGAGTTGGATGAGGACTACAGCAGCACAGGAACAAACGGCGTGCTGACGGCCTCGCTGCGCGTGACAAATAATTCGGATGAAACACGGGCAGCGGGCGTGTACGGTATTGAGCTGGATGGCGTCTTTTACGCAGCATTCAAGGAGCAGACGCTGGGAGCGGGGGAATCATGGTATCCCATTCTGGAGATGTCGCGGCAGGAGATAGTCAATCCTGTAAAATTTGGGTTCGAAGCAAAGCATGAGCGGATTCAGAATATCTCATCTGCCCGGCTGATGCTGGAAATAGACGGAAAAACCCTCTGGTGTCCGGTTGAACTGAAAGAACACGGCGCGCAGGAGAAAATCGTCCCTGCCGGCGAGGTGCTTTTTGAGGATGAATCGATGAAGATTCTTTCGTATGAGCTGCCGGGCGCGGCTGCGGACAATGTCGACACAAACGATTCATCCGCCAGTGCGACATTTGATCCCAGCTATGAAGATGTGCTGGATCAGATCTGGTACGTCTGGGTCGTGAATAAGACGGAAGATCTGCTGAACATGGGTATCAGCAGAGCGGAGGATGAAAACGGATATTTTCTGGCGAACGGAACCGTCGGCGCAGGGTCAGCAGGCGCGTGGAAGGTGCGCGTCTATCCGGGAGACGGGGACGAAGATGAACAGCTGAACCCGCGCGTGATTCTGGAATACGCTAAGATTAACGGAACCCGCTACACAAAAACAGAGTCGTTTGTGCTGCCGCAGGCCTGCAGCCTCGCGTCCGGCAGATGACGAGAGACGGGAAGAATGCAGACAGAGGCCATAGTTGACCCGGGACACAGCATATTTTGGTACGAAGTGAAGTGATGCCGGTAAGGGAGAAGATTCCGCGCCAGTACATCAAAGAAATAAGATAACATGGGATCAACATATGAGACATCGAGATACTAAAAAAACGCGAGGAGTCGCGGCAAGGCTGCGTCTGCGCGGCCGGATGACAGAATCCAGCTTGCGCGGCCGACCATCAGCGCTGTGCTTACACCAGGAGTTGGCTGTGAAGAATCTGCGAGGCTGGCCGACAGCGCTGATTTTACGCCAGGAGTTGCGTGAGAAGAACCTGCGCGGCCGGATGACGGGCGTATTCCTGCTTGCATCCCTGGCAATCGTGACTCTTTGTTTGTCTGCGCGCGTGGTTCCGGCAGCTTTGAACGCGGAAGGACATGGAGGAAAAACGCATCAGACAGCGGAGCGGGCAGCCAGAGTATCAGAGCAGACTGCCAGAGTATCAGAGCAGACTGCCAGAGTATCGGAGCGGGCTGCCAGAGTATCGGAGCAGACTGCCAGAGTGTCTGACCGGGGCGTCGTACCCGTTCTGGAAGAGAATGGAGTGAAGATAGACTTCCTGACAGGGCTGGATTTTGAGAACGGAGAGCGGACAGATGTGATCCGCCTTCATAATGACTCAGAGGAAGAGATCAAGGCAGAGGTGCGGGATATCCTGCTTGACGATTCGATCTGGCTGGAGAGTTCTCTGGATGTTTTTGCGGAGCCTGGAGAAGTAGAGGAACGGAAGATCCCGGGGCTGACGCGCGCAATTGTGCAGGAGGCACGCGACGGGAAAACCATATCAAAACTGTCGGCAGGGATCAAATCTATGCATTAGGGGCGGGCGGATCCGGTTCGAGGTATGAGAGGGTGGCTGATGAAGTCTGTGAGATACAGCTGCCGCCGGATACTGCGGAGTTGTATGTCTGCGAGCCTGCTTTGGGCATGCTTGCTGAGCGGCAGATCCTCGCGGAAGAGCAGGGGGTCAGGATTACTCTGGAGGGCTGCGGAGCGTTTCTGGGATGCCGCGGCGCCCTCGCCGGTGTTGTTTCGATCGAAAACCGGTCAGAGGAGAAGGTTCGGTACCATTTTTCTGCGGCGGAACTGAATGGAATTCCGTTCGATCTGTCCCTGGCGGACCAGTTTAATTCTGGCGATCTGGAGGTGGGCGAAATCGCCTTTTTCCATTTCAGTATTCAGGAAAAAGACCTGGAAGCGCAGCACATCACATCCATCTATGACATGAAGCTGCAGATTTTGACAGAACCGGAACAGAGTTCTCTGTCTTCAGGCCTGAAAGGAGGGATCTGGTATCCGGTGGAGCTCTCGCAGAAGGGTGACATGCTTGACGCGTTTGAGCAGGGAGAACTGCTGTATGAAGATGACTGGGTGCAGATCGGTTACCGCTCAGGGGAAGTCGTTTGGAACGAAGGCGGCGAGTTGTACGACGGGTATGGTCAGTGCCGGTGGTACCTGTCAGCCGTCAACAAAAGCGAAGAGGACATTGAGATTCGCCTGAAGGAAGTGCATGTAGGAGATGAGAAAAGAGAACATTTTACGAATCCTTTTTTGGACGGGAGCGACCTCAGCCCGCATGCCCGCCGCTACGTTGAGATTTCCGACAGCATCGATGAAGAAATTCCCCTGCCGGAGCTGTCCTTCCGTCTGCAGGTACTCAGGCAGGGAGGCGGCGAGCTGCTGAATTACGCGGAAGATGTCATAACGATTCCTGGCGCATGAAGAAAGGGTCTGCCACACTTGATTACTTGTGTGGCAGACCCTTTCTTCACGCACAGGCAACGAGCCAAGGCCGCATTAAGAGGGTTGGAATTCTGAGGAGTCGTTACCTTTTTCTCCCCTTCCGGAGAGCCGCTCCACCAGATTAGCCCATCTCGCTCAAAGCCATACCGTTCACCTATTTTATCGTGGCAGAGTTCGTACTCCTCTTTGTTGAGCAAGCCCCGCCTGAACATCATATCCATGTACGTCATGGTCAGATAGTAGTTAAAGCGTTTATTCTCAAAAATACGGCAGTCTTCCTCTACATCGGCGATTGGCCTGTAATAAGGTGCCCATGCCATACGGATTACGCGCTGTTCCTGTGTCTGCGTTGGATTCTTGAGGAACTTTTCCCTGGCCATGATCCTATCCAATGCTTCTACCGCCGAGTGATCTGGCAGTGCAATCACAAGTTCGAGGGAAAGAAATGCACGACGCCGACGCTCACAGAGGATGAGCTGAAAGAGGTTTTCCTCCGGGCCGCCAATCAGGTGATCGACGCCAAGGACGGGATCATCGCCATCTACCACCAAGTGCTGGAGCCAAATCTCACAACAGATGCCTTGCAGCAGGAGTTGGATGGACTGGACGCAGAGATCAACGTGGTCGCCGGTCTGATCAAGGAGTGCATCAAGGAAAATGCCCACGTCGCCCTCGATCAGGATGAATACCAGAAGCGCTACGACGCTCTGGTGGCTCGGTTCGACACCGCCAAAGCCCGCCAGAAGGTACTGGCCCAGCAGATCACCGACCGGAAAGCCCGCAGGCAGCAGATCGAGCTGTTTCTGGCAGGCTTGAAAAAGCGGGAGCCACTGACGGTCTTCCGGGATGAGGACTGGCTGGCGATGGTCGATCATGTGACCGTCACCGAGGACTCTGAGATAGCCGTCACCTTCAAGGACGGGACTGAGATCGAGATATAGACCTATAAACGCCGCAACGCCTCTGAACCACAACGGCTCAGAGGCGTTATTCTAATAATGCCTTTCAAGTAATCCAATGATTACTTTATTGCTTCAATCATATCTTTGCTTACACCGCAGACCGGGCAGCACCAGTCATCCGGTAAATCTTCAAAAGCCGTTCCCGGGGCGATGCCACTGTCCGGATCACCTTTTTCAGGATCATACACATATCCGCAGGGACCGCACTGGTATTTTGCAAGTTTTTCACTTTCGCTGCCTGCGACATCTACCTCCTCTTCCTGTTTTCCGATGAGCGATGTCACCAGCACAGGAATGCCTGCCAGATCAACTTCTTCGGGGTTCCACTGGGAGCGGATGTTCTCTTCAATAACTTCGAATCCAGCCTCAGCCAGTTTTGCCTGTAGGAGCTTCACACTCTCGCCGCTCCAACCGTAGCAGCCAAAAGCAGCAGCTTTCTTATTCTTGAACTTTAGCTGCTTCAAGAACTCCAACCAGCCTGCTACACTGGACAGATAACTGTTGCTGACCGTCGGGGAACCGACTGCAATCGCTTTGGACTTGAACACTTCCGTCATAACTTCGTTTTTGTCTGCCTTGGCAATATTGAAAACCTTGACCACGGTATTCGGACTCTGACGGTGGATCTCCTCCGCAATCTTATGGGCGATCTTCGTGGTTCCTTCCCACATGGTATCGTAGGCGATAGTGACCTGGTCTTCCTGATAGGCATTTGCCCACTCAGCGTATTTCTCCACGATCTGCAGCGGGTTTTCACGCCAGATAGCACCGTGGGACGGGGCGATCATATCAAAAGTCAGGTTGAATCCGGTGATCTCCGCCAGCTTCTTCGTCAGGATCTGCGCAAATGGATTCAGGATATTAGCGAAATACTTCATTGCCTCTTTCCACAGCAGACACTGGTCTGCCTTGTCATTGAAAAGTTCCTCTACAGCATAGTGCTGTCCGAAGGCGTCATTGGAGAACAGGATATTATCCCCTGTCATATATGTCGCCATAGAATCCGGCCAATGCAGCATACGCATTTCTACGAACACCAGCTTCTTGCCGTTTCCGATCTCAACGGAATCGCCGGTCTTTACCACATGGAAGTTCCAGCCGCGCTTCCCGTACTGACCCTCGATGCTTTTGACCGCATTGGCAGTGCAGTAGATCGGCGTGTCAGGGATTTCCTCCATCAAAGCGGTCAGGGAACCGGAATGGTCACATTCCCCATGGTTGGCCACGATGAAGTCGATCTTCTTCAGGTTGATTTCCCTTTTCAGATTCTCAACGAAATCAAAACGGTGCGGTGTCCAGACCGTATCGATCAGGACGGTTTTTTCTTCCTCGATCAGATAGGCATTCTGGCTGGAGCCGTTCATGATGGAGTAATCGTCTCCGTGGAAGCTCTCCAGTTCCCAGTCTATGTATCCTACCCAGCTTACATTTCCTTTTACATGTTTTCTCATAGATTACTCCTCCTCACGTATTGCGCTCACCGGGCAGCCGTCGATAGCTTCCAGAACTGCGTCACGGTTCTCATCTGTGGTATCGGTATAAGCTTCTGCCTTGCCTTCATCGC
>JAFVEX010000084.1 GCA_017475785.1 Eubacterium sp.
AACACGCTACTGTTGGCTTGAGTCTTTCAAAATGAATTGATCTGGTGAATGAGATGACGATTTCTGAAAAGATTTTCCAGCTGCTTGAGGAGCGCGGCATGTCGCAGAAGGAGTTCTCTGAGAGGACAGGGATCGCCCAGAGCAGCATCAGCGACTGGAAACGCAAAAAGACAAATCCTGTGGCGGAGAAGATATTGATCATCTGTGAGCAGTTGGATGTCACCCCGTATGAATTGCTTTCCGGCACGGATGGAGAGGGGACAAGAAGTAACCCGTCCGACGTCATGATTATTCGAAAGGATTCGGAGGTCGGCCGTCTGGTTGTTGATTTCATGGAGGTGGATAACGGCCTGCAGGGGCGCCTGATTGGATATATGCGGGCATTGAAAGAACTGCAGAAAAACAGCGGCGTGAAGGAATATGTCTGATGAATGATCTGCCGGCGTCTGGTACAGTCATGAAAGCTGTATTTATGAAAGCTGCAGTCATGAAAGCTGTAGTCATGAATGATGCGGTCATGAATGTCGCTGTCATGAATACTGCGGTCATGAATCCCTGATCAGGCTCTCCAGTGTCTCGTAGAGAATCCCAGGCTGAACGGGCTTGCTCAGGTGCGCGTTCAGACCTGCCTGCATGCTGCGCTGCACATCTTCATCAAATGCGTTTGCGGTCAGCGCGATAATTGGTATGGTCTTTGCGTCTTCCCGATCCATGGAGCGGATGGCTTTTGTCGCCTCCAGTCCGTCCATTTCTGGCATGCGCATATCCATGAGAATTGCATCATAATATCCGGCCGGGCGCGCGGAAAACTTTTCCACGGCGATGCGGCCGTTCTCGGCGAGATCCGGCTCCATCTGTCGCATCTGCAGAACCATGGTCATGATCTCGGCGTTGACCTGTACATCTTCTGCCAGCAGAATATGGCGGCCGGCGAGATCGGCTTTCTGTATATTTTTCCGGACAGACTGGCTCTTTTTCCTGTACGCGGACTGGAATTCTTCGATGACGGCCGCTGCGAACAGCGGCTTGGGGATAAAGCTGTCCACGCCGGCCTGCAGCGCTTCTTCCAGCACGTCATCCCAGCGGTACGCGGTCAGAATAATAATTGCGGACTCATTTCCTGTGACGGAGCGGATGAGGCGCGTCGTCTCTACGCCGTCCAGATCCGGCATCTTCCAGTCGACAAGAATCAGATTGTATGGTTTTCTTCTGGCGTGACGCAGTTTCACCATATCCAGCGCTTCAGCGCCGGAGGATGCTGTTTCGGAAGATATTCCCGCCTTTTCCAGAACCAGCTTTGCGTGCGCGCAGGCGACGGGGTCATCGTCGACGACGAGAACCGCCATGTCGCTCAGATAGACTTCAGCGGAATCTTCTTCTGTATTTTTGCGGTCGGAATCCATCAGTGTCACGGTCACGACAAAGGTGGTTCCCCGGCCTTTTTCGCTCTCCACATGAATGTTGCCGTTCATCATCTCGACGATGCTTTTGGTGATGGCCATGCCAAGACCCGAACTTCCGTACTTATTGGTTGAGGAAGAGTCTTCCTGGCTGAAGGTCTCAAAGATATGGGGCAGGAATTCTTTGCTCATGCCGATGCCGGTGTCCTCGATGGTAAAGCAGAGGGTTGACTGCCTGTCGTACTGTGCTTTCCGCTCCACTGTCATGGAAACGCTTCCGCCCTCAGGCGTGAATTTGACGGCGTTGCCGAGAATGTTGATCAGCACCTGCCGCAGCTTCATGGTGTCTCCGATGTAATAATCGTCTACATGGCCGGTGATATGGCACTGATAATCCAGTCCCTTGTCCTGGCATTGCCCGCCAAACATGGTATTGATGGCTTCCAGAAGCCTGGAGAAAGAGAATTCCTCGTTTTTGAGGGTGAGCCGGCCGGATTCGATGCGTGACATATCCAGAATATCATTGATCAGTCCCAGCAGATGGTCTGCGGAGGCTCCGATTTTCACCAGATAATCTCTGGTCTGGTCGGGCAGATCCGGATCGTTGAGCGCGATATTATCCAGGCCGATAATCGCGTTCATCGGGGTGCGGATTTCGTGACTCATGTTGGAGAGGAAGGCGGTTTTGGCCTTATTTGCCTGTTCAGCGGCCTGCAGCGCGTCACTTAGTGCCTGACTCTGATTTTCCAGCTTCTTCTGCAGGGCAATCCGCTGTTCCAGTTCTGCCTGTTTTCCGCGGATTTCTGCATCGGCAGTCTCTTTTTCGAGCCGAAGGCTGATGTTTTTGCGGCTCTGCGCGACTATATACGCGAAAACGCCCAGCATGATAAGGATTGTCAGGACAGACTGAAGGATACTTCTCCGGATGATGCTTTCTGAGAGCGTGCTGATCTGGTCGCTGATCACGCTTTCGCGGATCAGATAGGTCAGAAACCAGTCCGTGCCATCTATTGGAATGTAACTCAGTGTCTCGCGGATTCCCTTGTAGGTAAAGGAAGCCTCACCGCGCGAGAGAGAGGAAAAATCGCTGCAGACTTGTTCGTAGGAATAGCCTTTTTCATAAGCTGCCTGTGAGAGCGCGTCAAGAAGATTGTCTTCGACGGCAAGGCCGCCGAGAACCGTGTCGCTGAGGGCGACGCCGTCCTGCGTGTAGATGTTGGAGAAGGTCGCCCCGCTGTTCTGCGTTTTCATGGAGACGCCGGCCAGCATTTCATTCATGTCAATTTCCATGAAGCATGCCATGAGCTTCTCACCGTTAAATGGGATGCGATCCAGAGGAACAGCGATGATAACCTTCTTTTCTGTTGTGTTCAGGTTTTTTACCGAAATATCAGCTCCGCTCAAAGTAAGATAATCAAAATGGTACGCGTCGATGTCCGTCTGTGTGCCGAGTGAGGTGTAAATCAGGCCATTTTCATCCACAAAGGCAAATTTTTCCAGCGTAAAGAGCTTTTTCATTTTTGCCTGATATGCCTGCAGGTGATCCATATCGCTCAGATCTTCGTCTGTCATAAGCTCGAGAGCGGCCTGCATGTCCGCAATTCTGCCCTGCAGGTTGTCTGCGACGACCTGCTCACGGCGCCCTGCCAGCTCGTCCAGATAGAGCAGGCTTACCGTGCGGACAGAAGCCTCTGAAGCCCGCCTCGCGGACCGGCCAGTCAAAATGGTTCCGAGAACCAGAATCAGCATGACGGCAATGGCGCCGACAACTGCGATCAGAGTTGTGGTATGCTTTCTTCTAGAATCCATAATGATCCCTCCGTATCTGCACATCAGGGGAGACACGGCAGCGCAGTGGCTCCTTAAAGGTAATTGTACATAACAGGACGCACGTTTTCCAGTATGATTCATCAAAATGTGAGCAAAATACAAGTAAAAGGGAGTAAATAGGAACAAATCGGGATAAAATCTAAATCTGGCTCTGAAAAGGCTCTGAAAAGTGCAAATGTGAATTGCGATATGATAGAATATTCGTGGAAACCATGGAAACCGGCTGTTTTCAGAGGACGACAGCGAGCACATTGAGAGCGGCTGTTTTCAGGGGGTGACAGTGAATACAGTCAGAGGTGGTTATTCCCGGGGAAAGGCAGAAGGAATTGATATGATAGAGAAAAATCAGATCTGGAGAATTTACGGGACAGAGTTCAAGGAAATGACGAAACGGCTGCTGGAGGAGGCAGGTCTGGCCGCCCTGATCGGGGACAGAAAGACCCGGATCGGGATCAAGCCAAATCTGGTGTCACCCTCGCCTGCGGATTTCGGCGCGACGACGCACCCGGAGATCGTTGCGGGGATCGTGGAATATCTGCAGAAAAACGGATTTACGGATCTGATCATCACAGAGGGATCCTGGGTGGGAGACCGCACCTCGCGTGCTTATGATATCTGTGGTTACCGCGCGCTGTGTGAGCAGTATGGTGTGCCTTTTGTTGATACGCAGAAGGAGAAATGGCACAGCGTGGACTGTGCCGGCATGGAACTGAATGTGACGGATGTGACAGATCGGATTGACTTCCTGATCAATGTGCCTGTTTTGAAGGGGCATTGTCAGACGAAAATCACCTGTGCGCTCAAGAACCTGAAGGGGCTTTTGCCGAACATGGAGAAATCCCGCTTTCACCGGCTGGGGCTGCACAAGCCGATCGCGCATCTCCAGACGGCAGTTCATCAGGATTTCATCGTCGTGGATCATATCTGCGGAGATCTGGATTTTGAGGAAGGCGGCAACCCGGTAGTCCGTAATTGTATCATGGCGGCCGTGGATCCCGTCCTTGTAGACAGTTATGTCTGCCATCTGATGGATTATTCGCCCGATGACGTGCCTTATGTCCGTATGGCAGAGGCGCTCGGTATCGGCAGCGCGGATTTGTCAGCTGCGGAGATTATTACGCTGGGAGAGTCTCATGAGGAGGCGCTTCCAAAGGAGGAGAAGCTTCTGGAGGTTTCCTATGCGGTGGACGCAGTGGAATCCTGCAGTGCCTGCTACGCGAATCTGATCGGCGCGCTCTGGCAGCTGCGGCAGGAAGGCCCGCTGGAAAAGCTTGACTGCCCCATCGGCATTGGCCAGGGAATGCAGGGGAAGACGGGGAGACTTGGGATCGGAAGATGCACCAGGGATTTCGACGTCTGCATCATGGGGTGTCCGCCGGATGAGAAGACAATTTATCAGGAATTAAAGAACTATATTATTTCGAGATGAAATAAGATCTGGCTCTCAATTAAAATGATCGGAAACAGAGGACGGGTGGGTGTTCGTCCGACCCGGTTTCTGATATAATTGCAGTGGAGTGCTATTAGATTGCATCATATGAAAATGTATTCAAGGAGGGTGCAGCATGCCGCCGCTTGGAGGTCCGGGAGGATTTGGCAGAGGGAAATATTTGACAGAAGAGGAGAAGGCAAACCAGCCAAAAGTCACAAAAGAGCTGCTGGTGAGAGTCTTTTCTTATTTGAGGCCTTATTGGAAACAGCTGCTTTTGGCAGTTGTCTGCATCGCGGCGTCCTCGGTTCTGGCGCTGATGCCGTCTATCCTGACCGGCCGGATCATCGACGAGGGCCTGATCGGGAAAAATCTGAGCAGGCTGATTTTTCTGATTGTTCTTTCGCTGACGGTGACAGCAGTATCCAATCTGATCGGCGTCGCACAGAGCTATCTGAATACCTGGATTGCGCAGCATATCACCTTTGATATGCGCAACGCGATGTACCGCCACCTGCAGCAGATGTCCCAGCGTTTTTTTACGACGAGCAATCAAGGGGAAATCATTACGCGCATGACAAGCGATATTGCCGGTGTGGAGCAGGTGATCGCGAATACGTTCACAAGTATTTTGTCAAATGGCATTACGCTGATTGCGGCACTTGTGGCGATGTACCGCAAAAACTGGATTCTCGCGACTGTTGGCCTTGTGATCGTACCGCTATTTACGCTGCCTACCAGGCGCGCGGGAAAAACCCGGTGGATGATTACGACGGAGGCGCAGGCGTGCAACGACGAAATCAACGGAATTCTGAATGAGACCATGTCGGTCAGCGGCCAGATGCTGGTCAAGCTGTTCTGCCGCGAAGATTATGAGTACAGCAAGTACGAGGAAGTCAACCGCAAAATGGTCGGGCTGAATATCCGGGAGAGCATGGCAGGCCGCTGGTTCCGTGTGATCCTCGCGACAATTACCAGCGTCGGGCCGATGCTTCTGTATCTGGTCGGCGGCATCCTCATGATCCGCCGCGGCGCTGACCTGACGGTCGGTGATATCACCGTACTCGTCGCGCTGCTCTCGCGTATGTACGGTCCGGTAAACTCTCTTCTGAATATTCAGGTTGACTGGATCCGGTCTATGGCGCTGTTTTCGCGGATTTTCAATTACTTTGACATGCCGGTGGAAATTCAGAACGCGCCGGACGCGGTTGTGCCGCAGGAGGCACATGGCCGCGTGGAGTTTTCGCATGTGGGCTTTTCCTATACGGAGGAGCGGAAAATTCTTGATGATATCAGCTTCAGGCTGGAGCCGGGGCGTTCGGTTGCAATTGTCGGGCCTTCCGGATCCGGAAAGAGCACGATCGTAAACCTGATCCCGCGTCTCTATGACGTGCAGGAGGGAGCTGTGATTTTCGACGATGTGGACGTGCGGAAGCTGGATTTGTCGTTTCTGCGGGGTTCCATCGGCGTCGTGACACAGGAGACTTACCTGTTTAACGGAACGATCCGTGAGAACCTGCTTTATGTGAAGCCTGACGCGACAGAGGAGGAGCTCCGCGAGGCGTGCGGCAAGGCAAATGTGCTCAGCTTTATCGAGTCGCAGGAGAAAGGGTTTGACACCGTCGTCGGTAACCGCGGACTGAAGCTGTCCGGGGGAGAGAAGCAGCGGATTTCCATCGCCCGCGTCCTGCTGGCGAAGCCGGCGCTGCTGATCTTCGACGAGGCCACGGCCTCGCTGGACTCGATTTCGGAGGCGAAAATACAGCAGGCAATCGATCCGCTCGTCACGTCCTGCACCAGTATCCTGATCGCCCACCGGCTGTCTACGATTCTGGCCGCGGATGAGATTATCGTCGTTAAGGACGGAAAGATCGTTGAGCGCGGCAGACACAGCGATCTGGTCAATGCGGGCGGCGTCTACGCTGAGCTGTATGAGACGCAGTTCAAGCCGGGTCTCCCGGAGACAGACAGCGGAGAAGCGGATGATGCAGATGATAACGCAGAGGACAGGAATATCTTCGACTGGGAGATGCCGGAACCGGAAGAACGCGAACTTGAGGCACGGCGTCTGGCGGATGAGGAGCGCAGGAAGATCATGGATGAAATGCTGAACGGTTACAGATATCTCTGACCTTGTATTCTTTACCGGAATCCGGTATAATAGGCGTATCAGCAGAGAGACGCGTTTTAAGTGTCTTTTTGTTCTGGGGGCGTAGCTCAGTTGGGAGAGCGCTTGAATGGCATTCAAGAGGCCATGGGTTCAAGTCCCACCGTCTCCAGTTCCGATGAGTCCGGAAGCCCGGTGCGCAAGAAGCGGCTTTCCGGGCTTTTATATTTGCAAACACAGGGAGAGCGTTATGACAGAAGCAATTGCTAAGGCACCGTTTTTCTCCAGAAACAAAGTATTCTATAAGAGGCTGTTCACCATATTGCTGACTGTCTCGCTCCAGAATGTCATTGCCTACAGTGTCAATATGGCTGACAATATGATGCTGGGCAGTTATTCGCAGGTGACGCTCTCGGGCGCGGCCACGGTCAACCAGATTTTTTTTATGGTGCAGCAGCTGTCGGTTGGAATCTGTGACTCGCTGGTCATCATTGGCTCGCAGTACTGGGGCAGGCAGAATCCCCGCTCCCTGCGCAAGGTCGGCGGGTGCGGACTGAAGCTGGCGCTTGGCGGCGGCGTGCTGATCTGGCTCGTGTGCCTGCTCTTTCCGTCGCAGCTGATGGCGATTTTTACCACGGATGCCGGGATCGCGGCCGAGGGAATGGCGTATATGGCCATCATCAAGTATACGTTTATTCTGTTTCTGATCACGCAGGCTCTGCTGGCCACACTCAGATGCGCGGATACGGTGAGGATCGCGTTTATTGTGTCCTGCGTTTCGCTTGTGGTCAACGTGGCCATCAATTACTGCCTGATTTTCGGAAAATTCGGCATGCCGGAGATGGGCATCCGCGGCGCGGCAATCGGCACACTGATTGCGAGATGTGTAGAACTGATTATCGTTCTGTTCTATGTGCTGAAGGTGGATCAGAAAATCCAGCTGTTCAGTGAGAATCCGCTGAAAAAGGATCCGGGCATCAGCCACGATTTTTCTGTTCTGGCGGCGCAGATCCTGGTGCAGGAGCTGTTTTGGGCAGTGTCGATCCCGCTGCAGAGCGCGATCCTCGGGCACCTGAGTTCTGACGCCATTGCGGCCAATTCCATCGCGACGACCTTCTACCAGTATCTGAAGGTGGTCGTCAGGGCGATGGCGTCCGCCTCCGCGGTCATGATCGGCAGCGCCATCGGCCGCGGCAATATCGAAGAGGTAAAAGCCGAAGGCCGGACGCTGGGTCTGATTGATCTGATCCTCGGATCAATTCTCGGTATGATTTTGTTCCTCCTGCACAAACCGCTGCTCTCGATGTATTCCCTGACAGACACGGCGTATGTGATGGCGGATCAGCTGCTGATCCTGATGGCGTTTCTGATGGTGCCAATGGGCTACATGATGGCAGTGATGAACGGAATCCTGCGCGGTGGCGGAGACGCGAAGTTCACTTTATATGTCAATATGATCGGAACGTGGGCAGTTGTCGTGCCGCTGCCCTTTATGAGTGCGTTCTGGTGGAAGCTGCCGGTCGTCTGGGTCGTGTTTATGTCCCAGTCCGACCAGGTCTTCAAGGCGCCGATCGCCTTTTTGCGCTTCTGCACATATAAGTGGATTAACAAGCTGACGCGAGAATAGTACATTGCTTCCTGGGCACCTGCATATTTTATGTCAAATACAAACTCGCCGGCAATGCAAGGGCAGCCGGATGAGGCGGTGTGACTGCGTTGTCGATTGAGGACAACGCAGTGATGCGTTTTTATGCCGGTCAGATGGCCGCGAGAGCGGAATTTTTGTATGCCGGGTCTTCTGTGACCTCGCGGATCAGCCTGAGCATCTGAGGAAACCGGATCTCTTCATTCGGGTCGGACAGCTCGATTTCGACGATCGCCTGGTCTGACCAGAACGGGTAGATGTCGATTTCAAAGTACTGGTTCCCGTCGGACAGACAGTAGCGATCCTTGCGGAGCGGTTTTTTCGACGGATCGGCGTCCATCAGGCGCTCCAGGTACTCGTCCTTCGTCAGCCTGCGCTCGATCTCCACACGTTTCATGCCGGTGATGTTCTTTTTTCTCGTCTCAAAATAGATATAGCTGCCATTCGCGCCGCGCTGGCGGATCCGCACTTCTTCATCCGGGTCGGATTTCAGATATGTCTGAATAATGTCAACCTTCTGGCAATTCGGAAGCGCAGTCAGCTGCGCGACATCCGGGTATTCAATCAGAAACTTTCGCTCGATCTCATAAGGCTCCGGTTCGCCCAGAAAGGCGGTGATCTCTCTGATCAGGTGCCGCATTTTCCCATCAAAATCAAGAGAATTGTCAATGATCCGGAGATGCGGATGCCCGGTCCACGCAGAGATCAGCTTGTCATCCAGGGCAGCGGCCTCCTCCGGCGTCTCCGTGCGGGCTTTGTTGTTATCGGTTTCATAACTCTGCTCCGCGCCCTTTGCCGCAGTCACCAGATGAAACACGGCGTCATAGCTGTCCCGCAGCTCGATCTCATTCGATCCGGTCGCAGCGAGAACCTCTGCGAATTCCGCGTCCGTCATGTAGGCTTTGTTGTCAAGCGCGCCCCGGTCACAGACGATCAGGATTTTTTCCGCGGACATCGTCGACGCGGCCTGCTCAAAAACCTTTTCTTTTTCAAGCTGAAGCCGCATCTGGCACTTCTGAAAATCAAGGTTTGAGCCGCAGGTCTTGGGACCAACGCCGCCCGAAATCAGCTCCGTGGCAGTTTCCGGGATAAACAAAACAGTGTACCCCCTCTGCGTAAAGGAATTCTGGATCCAGCTCATGCCGGTGGTCTTTCCTGCACAGGGTCCGCCGGTGATGACGATTTTGGTGATGGTCATGGTGTGCCTCCTGTTTTCTGAAAATTTGCTCGCATTAACTCATTTGAATACGATCATTATACTACGAATCAGGAAGAATCTCCACAGAATGAAATACACCGTCCACATTGATAGAATTCAGAGGCGTCTTTTTTGCGCTCAAAAAAAGAATTTTGGTTGACTGCATTTCGAGAACGCTTTAGAATGTATCTGAAAACAGCCTTTTTTGGAAGGAGAGAGAAAAGGCTGTTAGCGCCAGGCCCCCGGTGGTTTTTCTTTGGCTTTTCAATATACGGCTGACGGAAGACGGAGCCGGCGGGTGACGAGGATTGGCAGTTGTCGAAAGACTCGGCGGATGCTGCCACGGCATGCTTCCCGTCCGCGCGCTTTATACATTTGTTGTATAAAAGCAGGGACAGGAGGAAGCAAGTGAGTCGTTAGAGAGAAAGCAAAAAGCGGAATCAAAACCGTAACAGAGGTTCTCTTGTCACTGCATATACGAAACAAAATGTATCAGCGGCCGGAAGACGCCGCAGAAAGAGAGAAACTTTTTATCATGCGTGTTGTAATACAGGAAAATTACGATAATATGTGCAAATGGGCGGCAAATTATATCGCTGCCAGAATTAATGATCACAAGGAGGAGCGTCCCTTCGTCCTCGGCCTGCCGACTGGTTCTTCTCCGATCGGCGTATATAAGGAGCTGATCCGGATGAACAAGGAGGGCACTGTGTCCTTCTCAAACGTCGTGACTTTTAATATGGACGAATATCTGGGTCTGCCGCACGAGCATGACCAGAGCTACTGGTATTTTATGCACGACAATTTCTTTGACCACTTAGTTGACATGAAGCCGGAAAATATCAACATTCTCAATGGAATGACAGATGATCCGGAGAAGGAGTGCGCGGATTACGAGGAGAAGATCGCGTCCTTCGGCGGCATCGATCTCTTTATGGGCGGCATCGGCGTTGACGGACATATCGCGTTCAATGAGCCGTACACGTCTCTCTCATCCCGCACTGGCGTCCGGAATCTGACCTCAGATACGCGGATCGTAAACAGCCGTTTCTTCGATAATGATCCGGAGAAGGTGCCGTCACAGGCACTCTCTGTGGGCGTTGGCACCGTATTTGATTCTAAGGAAGTTCTGGTGCTGATCAATGGTCACAACAAGGCCAGAGCGCTGGCGGCGACCGTGGAAGGCGCAGTCAGCCACAAATGGACCTGCAGCGCTCTGCAGAATCACAATGCCGCGATCATCGCCTGCGACGAGGCAGCCTGCGGCGAGCTGACCGTGGATACCTATAAGTACTTCCTGGATATCGAGAAGAAAGAGAGGCTGTAAGATGTATACGATTTCGGAACTTTACGATCTCGAACACACGATTGCCGCGGATTATCTTCGCAAGTTTACATATCCGTGGGAAGCCCTCAAGGGAATCAAGGATCTGATCCTGGAGCTCGGGCCGGCGCTCGGGGATGAATACGAAGAGCGCGAGCCGCAGGTATGGGTGCACAAGACGGCGAAGGTATTCCCGTCAGCCTACCTGGGAGCTCCCTGTATCATCGGGCCGAACACGGAAGTCCGCCACTGTGCCTTTATCCGCGGCTCCGCGATTGTAGGCGCGGACTGTGTCGTGGGCAACAGTGTGGAACTGAAGAATGTGATCCTGTTCGATCATGTGCAGACCCCGCATTACAATTATGTCGGTGACAGCATCCTGGGCTACTACAGCCACATGGGTGCCGGCTCCATAACTTCCAATGTAAAATCAGACAAAAAGCTTGTCATCGTTCACAACGGGACGGAACAGATCGAAACCGGCATCAAGAAATTCGGCGCGATGCTCGGTGACTATGTAGAAGTGGGCTGCAACGCAGTCTGCAATCCCGGGACGGTGATCGGACGACATTGCAATGTTTATCCTACCTCCTGTGTGAGGGGTGTTGTGCCGGAGAACAGCATCTGGAAAGATAATGGGGAAATCATCCACAAGGAGGAACGGTAAAATGGGCAAATATTTTGGTACGGACGGCTTCCGGGGAGAAGCCAATAAAGAGCTGACCGCCGCAAAGGCGTTCAAGGTCGGCCGCTATATCGGCTGGTATTACGGGCAGCAGCATGAAGACGGCAGGGCGCGGATCATCATCGGCAAGGACACCAGGCGCTCATCCTACACGCTGGAGTACGCGCTCTCCTGCGGCATTACTTCTTCCGGCTCAGACGCGTATCTGCTGCATGTCACGACGACGCCTTCTGTCTCGTATTGCTGCCGGACAGACGGATTTGACTGCGGCATCATGATTTCGGCTTCTCACAATCCATTCTACGATAACGGAATCAAAATCATGCGTGCCAACGGGCAGAAGATCGAAGCTGAGATTGAAGAAAAGATCGAGGCATACATCGATTCGGAGGAGGATCTGCCGCTGGCTGAGCGTGAGGCCATGGGCAATGTCGTCGACTACGCGGCGGGCAGAAACCGCTATATCGGCTATCTGATGACGGTGCCCACACGGGCGTTCAACGGCTACAAGGTCGGTCTGGACTGCGCGAACGGAGCGTCGTGGAACATCGCGCGCGCGGTTTACGAGGCGCTCGGCGCAAAGGTCTATGTGATCAACAACACGCCCGACGGCGTAAACATCAACAAGGATTGCGGCTCTACACATATGGAGAGCCTGCAGAAGTATGTGGTGGAGAACGGTCTGAACGTAGGCTTCGCATATGACGGGGACGCGGACCGCTGCCTGGCGGTTGACGAGAAAGGCCGCGTGGTCAATGGAGACCAGGTCATGTTCATGTGCGGTAAGTACATGAAGGACGAGGGACTGCTGGATGGCAACACAATCGTCACGACGATTATGTCCAATATGGGTCTGTACAAAGCATGCGACGCGATCGGAATTCACACAGAGAAGACTGCCGTAGGAGATAAATACGTAGCCGAAAATATGATGGCGAACGGTTATGTACTGGGCGGCGAGCAGTCCGGACATATCATATTCGGCAAGTACGCGACGACAGGCGACGGCATTCTGACCTCCCTGATGGTGATGATGACCATGCTGGACAAGAAGATGCCGCTCTCTATGCTGGCGGATGAGATGAAGATGTATCCGCAGTGCCTGAAGAACGTGCGGGTGAAGTCCAAGCCCGACGCGCAGAACGATCCCGACGTGCAGGCAGCGGTGAAGGCCGCGGCGGACGCGCTTGGAGACAGCGGCCGGATCCTGGTCCGCGAGAGCGGGACGGAGCCGGTGATCCGCGTAATGGTCGAGGCAGAGACGGACGAAATCTGCGAGAAGTATGTGGATCAGGTGATCGAAGTGATCACGGCCAAAGGACATCTGGCATAGGAAGCTGCAACAGAAAACAAAGCCGGAGGCGTGACCTCCGGCTTTGACACATCTTGCCATTATGAGGCTGTGCGTTTATAATAAAAGCAATTGACAGGAAAAAGCAGAGGGACTGAATAATGGGCCAGATTACAGTTGAAAAAAACATGAATGGGATCGAGGGGCTTTGCGTGATCACGCCAACGGTGCATGGTGACAGCCGCGGATATTTTATGGAGACATATTCGCAGCGTGACATGGAGGAGGCGGGGCTGCGCTATACGTTTGTGCAGGACAACCAGAGCGCCTCGACAAAAGGCGTACTGCGCGGGCTTCATTTCCAGATCCGGTATCCGCAGACAAAGCTGGTGCGGGTCATTAAGGGGGCTGTGTACGATGTAGCCGTGGATCTGCGGAAGTGCTCCCCGACCTATGGAAAATATTACGGGGTGCTTCTGACAGAGGAGAACAAGAAGCAGTTTCTGATTCCCCGCGGGTTTGCGCATGGATTTCTGGTGCTCTCGGATACCGCGGAATTCTGCTATAAATGTGATGATTTCTATCATCCGAATGATGAAGGAGGGCTGGCCTGGAATGATCCGGCGATCGGTATCGATTGGCCGAAGCTGTCCGGCACCTGGCAGGGCACGGCAGGCGCGGAGGGCTACACTGTAGATGGCGTGCCGCTGAATCTGTCTGAAAAGGATCAGAAGTGGGAAGGGCTGGAGAGCCTGAACCGAAGTGAGTGAGTTTCCGGCGAATGCGTGTTGCCCAGGGGAGAACAGCAGAATCAGGCGGGTTCGAGCGGAAGTATCATTTCGTTTGTGGGAACATTTCCCGCAGGGATGAAGGAGGAGAGACAGGTGAAATTATTTGTAACCGGCGTGAATGGCCAGCTTGGTCACGATGTGGTTAACGAGGCTGTGGGACGCGGCTATGAAATCATTGGTTCCGATATTCAGGAGACGTACAGCGGCGTCGCGGATGGCTCCGCGGTGACGCGCGCGCCCTATGTGCAGCTGGACATCACGGACGCGGAGGCAGTGGACCGGATCGTCGCGTCTTCCGGCGCGGATGTCGTGGTGCACTGCGCGGCGTGGACGGCTGTCGACCTCGCGGAGGACGCGGATAAGGTGGAGCGCGTCCGCATGATCAATGCGGACGGCACTGCGAACATGGCGCGCGCCGCAAAGGCGCTGGACGCGAAGATGGTTTACCTTTCTACGGATTATGTGTTTGATGGACAGGGGACGGAGCCCTGGCAGCCGGACTGCAGGGATTACGCGCCGCTCAATGTCTACGGGCAGACGAAGCTGGACGGCGAGCTGGCGGTCTCGGGCACGCTGGAGAAGTATTTCATCGTGCGGATCGCCTGGGTATTTGGCTTGAACGGGAAAAACTTCATCAAGACGATGATCAACGTCGGGAAAACGCACGATACGGTCCGGGTCGTAAATGATCAGATCGGCACGCCCACGTATACGCTTGATCTGGCGCGGCTGCTGGTCGACATGATCGAGACGGAAAAGTACGGCTATTACCACGCGACGAACAGTGAGCTGCCGGACGCGCCCGGCGGGCACACGCCGGAGGGGACGAAGACGGGCTACATTTCGTGGTATGATTTTTGTGTGGAATTTTACCGTCAGTACGGTTTGAAAACGACTGTGATCCCTGTTACGACAGAAGAATATGGCCTGAGCAAGGCGGCGCGGCCATTCAACTCACGTCTGGATAAGTCGAAGCTGGAGGCGTGCGGATTTGCCCCGCTGCCGACCTGGCAGGACGCCGTGGCGCGGTATCTGAAAGAGGCGGAGCTGTAAGTTTGTTATATGATAACCTCGCCTAAGCTACAATTTCTGGACGATGGACTTTTGTCGATCCATTTATAATTTCGGTATCTATGTCATAAGTTGTGCAGGGACGCCGGGCGAAATGCAATGAGAAACGCAGTGTTGAGTAAAAGGAGCTGCGGGAATCCGAATGAATCACACGATCTAGAAAAGGGGGAACCGACACATGAAGGGAATTATTCTTGCCGGCGGCGCCGGCACACGCCTGTATCCGCTGACGCTGGTGACATCGAAGCAGCTTCTTCCGGTATACAATAAGCCGATGATTTATTATCCGCTCTCGACACTGATGCTCGCCGGGATCCGCGAGGTGCTTGTCATCAGCACGCCGGAGGACACGCCGCGCATCAGCCAGCTGCTGGGTGACGGATCGCAGCTGGGGATGGAGCTCAGCTATGCAGTGCAGGAAAAGCCGGAAGGACTGGCGCAGGCATTTACGATCGGAGAAGAGTTTATCGGAGAAGACAGCTGCGCGATGGTGCTCGGCGACAACATCTTCTACGGAAACGGTCTTGCCTATAAGCTGCAGTCGGCTGTCCGTGAGGCAGACGAAGGAAAAGCCACGATTTTCGGGTATTATGTAGAAGATCCGACTCGCTTCGGCATCATGGAAGTGGAAAAGATTCCCAAGGAAGAGGAGCGCGGCATCGGTGTGCGCGTGCTTTCTGTGGAGGAGAAGCCGCAGAACCCGAAAAGTAATTACGCGATTGCAGGATTGTATTTCTATCCGTCAGGCGTCAGCAAAAAAGCCGCGGAGGTGAAGCCAAGTGCCCGCGGTGAGCTGGAGATCACGACGCTGAATGACATGTATCTGCAGGAGGGCAGGCTCAACGCGCAGCTTCTCGGCCGCGGGTTTACATGGATGGACGCCGGCACGATCGAGAGCCTCCGGAAAGCGACGAACTTCGTCTGCATGCTGGAGCAGTACCAGGGCATGACCATCAGCGCGCCGGAGGAGATCGCCTACCGGTTCCAGTGGATTACCAAAGAGCAGCTTGCCGAGAGCGCGGAGCGCTACGGAAAGAGCCCGTACGGCGAGCATCTGCGCGCCGTCGTGGAGGGCAGAGTCCTGTAACCAGGAATCGCTCTACTAGTATCGCAGCGAAGCGATCGATTCATAGATAGGGATTTCAAAGTGAAATTCATCCAGGATCCGCTGGAAGTGCATGCGGCTCGCGTCGCCGTGCACCCACGGGTTCAGACGGATACTCTCCGGCAGCAGCTTGTTCTGGCCGCCGACCCGCACGGAGATGTAAGGGATTTCCTTGTGAAATCCCTCTTTGTTTCGATAACAGATTTCCACAGCGTTTTTGTCCGCGATGGCATAGGCAATGCGGAACTCCTGCTCGCCGCTGTAAATGCTTTCCTTGAGGAACATTGCGTAATAGCGCATGACGAGGGCGGTTTTGTCCAGATACGCGCGCAGCTCTGCCCAGTTGGTGTTGTTCTGGAAGTGATGCAGGTATTCTACCGCGTCAAAGCCTTCGTCCAGCACGATCTGGAAGCTGCCGGCCAGAAGATCCAGCTGCTCCTGGCGGTCATAAATTACCCGGCCGGGCATGACGTCAACCAGATCGGAAGTCTTGCAGATGTCCTCCCGCCGGAAGCAGATGGCGCAGCCCGCGGCGGCCGAGAACTCGGACCAGAGCAGCAGGTTGTCGTCTCCGGTGGAAAAGCTGGTGATATAGTAACTCTCATTCAGGCGGCGGATCTGGTTCTGGTGCTGGATTTCCTGTACAAGAGCGCCGGCAACGATCAGCGCGAAATCGCGGTCCAGACCAAACGAACCGAGCACCTCAGGGATGAGGCGCTCGATAAGTCTGAATTCATTGCGGTCATTCAGATACTGATATTCAGTTGCCCAGAGTGTCCGGGACTGCAGGATGCCGCGGAAGCCGTCATTGTCGGTGTACTGGTAGAGCCGGTCATACTGTGACAGATCTGTGTGTGTAAAAACGTTCTTGTGAATGGCTTCAACGATTTCCTGCTTTGTCATAAAATTTCTCCAATACGCTTATAAAATAGCTGCTTCCCCGAGTATCAGGCCTGAAACTTGCCGCTGATGGTGCGGTAGGACTTTCCGTCCAAATGCCGGATCCCCTGAATCGTGTAGGAATAGGTCTTGCCCGGAGTCAGCTTTTTCACGCTGACTTCTATTTCATCCCGCTCGATGTCAGTAATCTTTTTGGAAACGGTCTTGCTGCCGTCCTTGATGGTCACGACCGGATTGCTGAATTTGACGCGGTACGGGAACTCAAACGAGACCTCACGGTCCTTCCGGTCATACTCGATTTCCTTCGGCTGCGGCTTCGCTGTCTTTTTCGGGATTCTGAAGGTGCCGGAGACAGAGCCGTATTTCTTTTCGCCGCGTGCGCGGATGCCTGTGATTTTGTAGGTGTACTTCTTGCCTTCTTTGTAATTCTTGACCTGGAAATCGATATCGTCACTGTCCTTGTCGACGATGACCGCTTTGTAGGCTTTTCCGGAACTGTCCTTCACGGTTACTTTTACATGATTATACTGCACCCGCGTGAGAAAATCTACTTCGACGATACCTTTTCGCTCGTAGGAAGCTTCCTCAATCCCGGGCGCGGCGCAGACCAGCTGCGCGCTGACGGGAGTGAGCATTGAGAGGATACATCCGAGGACTGCCGCGGAGCGAAGCCGCGGTTTAATCTTTTTGAACAACATAATAATTCTCCTTTCTGTTTTGGGTGAATTCAGGTAATTGCAAAATTTTTTCTCGCAAATGCCTGTTGGGTGATTTGCCTGCACATGGCCGGTGGTCATTCAGTCGTCATCATCGTCGTCGTCATCGTCATGATCATCATCGTCATCATCCCGGTCATAGGTCTTAGGCACATTCTGGCTGTTCTGGGATTTTGAACCGTTGTTCTGTGTCTTTACACTGCCGGCCTGAGAACTGTTGCCGGTGTTTGCCTTTTTGGAGCTGCCGGTGCTTGCCTTTTTGGAGCTGTCGGTGCTTGCTTTTTGGGAACTGCCGGTGCTTTTTTCGGCACTGCCGCGGCCGTCGTCATCATCCCGGTCGTCATCGTGGTCATCATGGTCATCATCATCCCGGTCATCGTCATCCCAGTCATCATCGTCATCCCGGTCATTGTTGTTCCGGCCGTTGTCCGGCGTGGCGGTTTTCTTGCCGCTGTCAGGCGTGGCGGTTTTCTTGCCGCTGTCCGGCGTGGCGGTTTTCTTGCCGCTGTCCGGCGTGGCGGTTTTCTTGCCGCTGTCCGGCGTGGTGGTTTTCTTGTTGCTGTCCGATGTGGTGGCTTTCTTACCGTTGTCCGGTGTGGTGGCTTTCTGTCCGCTCTGTCTGGCTTTGTTGTCCGGATTGTCTTTCGACACTGCTTTGCCGTCCGGATTATCTTTCGACACTGCTTTGCCGTCCGGATTGTCTTTTGACACTGCTTTGCCGTCCGGATTGTCACTCTGCACGTCTTCGCTGTCCAGATCGTCAAATTCTCCGCTCCGTGAGAGGATATCTCCGTTATATGGGTCGATTTTATACTCATATTCAAAGGCGGTTCCGGAGGTATCCGAGGACGTCACATAGAACTTAATTTCGTAGTAAGACTGACCGTCGTCTTCTTCCAGTTTTGCCTTGCTGAAGGTGACCTCATCCATTGTGTATCCTGCGTCGGTTGTGGCAATTTCCCTGGCGCGGTCGATACTCAGAAGTCCCGGGTCTGTCAGATCCGGACGGAGGGAAGGACCTCGTCCGGCTGCGCCGCCGGTCTCTGGCGTCTGCCCGTTTTCGGCGGAATCCTTTGCCGGATCGGTCGGATTATCCTGCGAGTCAGGCTGGTTATCGGCTTTTTCGGTCCGGCTGGATGGCGTTCCTTCTTCCGAAGCTTCCAGAATTGTGCCGTTGGCTGAATTTACAAGGTAATCATATGAAACGCCGTCTGCGTCGAATTCGATATCATATGCGAACGTTCCTTTTTCATATTCGAATTCGATTTCGACATCCGTCACTTCCTCCGGAAGAAGCCCGGCGTCGATGCAGGCGAAATTCAGTGCGGCATCCGCACCGATGGCCGTCCGCCTGGCGATCTGGCTGGCTGCGTAGACGCTCCCTGTGAGTGCGGCTGCGGCGGCCAGAGCGATGAACAGAATCCAGATTTTTTTCAATCGGTGTACCTCCTTTCTGACTGTCAGTTTACAGGGTGAAAATTAGACAGTCATTAGAAACGCTGATTTAATCCATCGAATTAATCAGTGTTTCTTTAGAGCAGCAGGAATTTTATTATAAATGTACTGCCTTCGCCTGGGGTGCTTTCCACAGACGGAGCAGTGCCGTGTAATTCTGCGACTTTCCGCACAATGGAGAGTCCGAGCCCCGTGCCCTGGATGGAGCGGGAGGCGTCGCTGCGGTAGAAACGATCGAAGATTTTTTCGAGGTCTTCAGGCTGGATGCCGATGCCGTCGTCCCGCACCCGGAGAACAGCCTGACGGGGAATTTGCTGCGCAAAGGAACGGGATTGTTTTGCGGAATCGGAGAGGGGCATGGATTGAGGCGGCGTTTCTTCCTCAAGGAGTGAGACTTCAATGATGCCGTCCTCCTTCCCGTACCGGTACGCGTTGCTGATCAGATTTTGCAGGAGCCGGGAGAGGAGCATGCGGTTGCCGTTGATCATCAGGTCCGGCGTGACATTGCTGGTGAGCGTGATGTTGTGCGTGCGCAGCAGGGACATCTGCTCAGCTGTCTCCCGGATCAGATCGGAAAGATTCAGCGGGGTGAGCGGGTAGCGCTCCGCGCGCTGTTCCATGCGCGTGTAGTCCAGCATGTCATTGATCAGCCCGTTCATGCGGGCGCCCTGACGGCGGATGGTGCGCAGAGCCGCTTCGTAGGATTCCGTCGTGCGTGTTTTTTCCAGGGTCAGTTCACACTGGGCAAGAATGACGGACATGGGCGTGCGCAGTTCGTGAGAGGCGTCTGAAGTAAACTGGCGCTCTACGGCAAACGCGTGATCCAGCCTGTCAAACATGGAGTTAAAGACGCTTGCGAGGCGGTGCAATTCATCGTCACCGGTGCCCAGATCAATCCGCTCCTTCAGGTCCGTGCCTTCAGAGATCCGGCTGGCCGCCTGTTCCATCTGCCGGATCGGCGCCAGCAGGCGGCTGGTGAGCAGGTATCCGGCGATAATCGCAAGGACGATCAAAATGGGAAGAAGCGTGAGAGAAATGCGGGAGATGTCGCGCAGCTGCTGGATGCTTTCCGTCTCCGGCACAATTCCGCGGATCCAGAGCGGCTTGCCGTCCGGCATCTGCAGGTTCAGCTTACGGTCATAGAACTCATAGCGCACGCCTTCGATTTGTGTGCTCCAGGTATAAGAAGTGGTAAACGGAATGACGCCCGTCTCCTGGACCAGCGGGTTTTCTCCGTACAGCATTCTGCCGTCAGTTGTGTAGAGCCCGGTGTGCACATCGTTTACAACATTCATGAAATCTTCGTCAATTGACAAAAATCCATCCTGGTACCGGATGGATATGTCGCCGGGCTGTGTATCTGACTGCCCTTCCTGTTTCTGAGATGCTTGTGGCGCCGAGACGGAATCCTGCGCCTGACTTTGCTGATCCGGGCTGGTATGTCCGGCAGCCTCCGCGGCACTCTGCTGTCCGGAGACAAACTGGATCTCGTCCACATTTGCCTCGACCGTGCTGATCAGGTAATCGCGGATGGTCTTGCGCAGAACAGAACTGCTCGCCCAGTAGACCGCGAGAAATGTCAGCGCGACGATCGCGATCAGGACGAGCGAGAACCAGAGGGTCATTTTGAAGCGGATGGATCGTTTTTTCATGGCTCGTCTCCGGCGCGCAGGACATATCCCGCGCCGCGCACGGTGCGGATCAGCCTGACGGGCGCGCCCTCGTCAATTTTTTTCCGCAGATAGCTGATATAGACATCGACGACGTTTGTGCCGCCCTCGTAGTCGAAATTCCAGATATGGTCTTCGATTTTTTCGCGGGAGAGTACGACGCCCTCATTGTGCATCAGGTATTCGAGCAGGGCGTACTCGCGCGCCGAGAGCGAGATGCTCCGGCCGCCCCGTGTGACAGTGTGGGCGGCGAGATCCATCACCAGATCTCCGACGGTCAGTGTGTTGTCCGCGTGGCCGAAATAGTTTCTGGTCATCGCGCGCACGCGTGCCATCAGTTCATCCATTGAGAATGGTTTGACCAGATAATCGTTTGCGCCTGCGTCCAGTCCGCGGACACGGTCAGAGATGGAATCCCTGGCGGTCAAAAACAAAACCGGCAGCTGCCGGCCTGCCTCGCGCAGCCTGCGGAGCAGGGTGATACCGTCGATTTTTGGCATCATAATGTCCAAAATGGCGGCGTCATAGTCGGCGCTCTCCAGATAATCCAGCGCTTCCGCACCGTCAAAACAGCTGTCTACGCTGTATCCCTCGTCGGTCAGTTTTTCTGTGACAATCCGGTTCAGGTCCGGCTCGTCTTCCGCAAATAAGAGTCTCATGGCATCCTCCTTCTGCTATATTATATCACAGAAACATTAATGTTTGATTAATAATTACGCAGATAGGGAAATATTGCCTTTTTCAGGCTGAAAGGATGATTGTCCGGAAAGCAGGCTGGTTATAGAAAACCGGTGCATTAGTTCTTTTTTCGGAATTCTTTGACGATAAAGCCGGGTTGTTATATGATAGAAGAGGAGTTTTGGATCATGTGTTCCGCGTGGGGAGCGCGGAAGAAACGTATAAGGAGTTCTAAAGGAATGTGTGGAATTGTTGGATATATCGGGATGGAACAGGCAGCGCCGATTCTGCTTTCAGGCCTTTCAAAGCTGGAGTACAGAGGATATGATTCGGCCGGTATCGCGGTTCGCGACGGGGAGGAGCTGGCGACGGTCGTCAAGACAACCGGAAAGCTGCGCAATCTGGCAGAAAAGACGGATGACGGCAAGGCGCTGAAGGGAACCTGCGGCATCGGCCACACGCGGTGGGCGACGCACGGCGAGCCTAGTAAGGCCAACGCGCACCCGCATGTCAGTGGAAGCTGCACCGGTTCCGGTTCCGGAGCGGTGGAATCGGATGTGGTTGGCGTCCACAACGGAATTATCGAGAACTACCAGGAGCTGACGGACAAGCTGTCCCGCAAAGGCTATTCATTCTACAGCGAGACGGACACTGAGGTCGCGATCAAGCTCGTGGATTACTATTACAAAAAATACAACATCGGCCCGATCGACGCAATTGCGAAGACAATGGTCCGCGTGCGCGGATCCTTCGCGTTTGCGCTGATGTTCAAGGATTACCCGGGTGAGATTTACGTGGCGCGCAAGGATTCGCCGATGGTGATCGGCGTAACCGATGACAGTACGTACGTCGCTTCGGATGTCCCGGCGATACTGCAGTACACCAGAAATGTCTACTACATCAATAACCTCGAGATGGCGAAGCTGACAGCGGGCGAGGCGGTTTTCTACGACCTGAACGGCGATGTGATCGAAAAAGAGATGGTCGAGGTCAAATGGGACGCGGAAGCGGCCGAAAAAGGCGGATACGAGCATTTCATGATGAAGGAGATCCGTGAGCAGCCAAAAGCCATCAATGACACGATTCACTCTGTACTCAGAGACGGCCGGATTGACTTCGGAGAGATCGGGCTCGCAGATGAAGAAATCCGCGGGATCTCCCAGATTAATATTGTCGCGTGCGGCTCGGCCTACCATGTGGGCGCCGCGGCGCAGTATGTCATCGAAGATCTGGCAAAAATCCCGGTGCGCGTGGAGCTGGCGTCGGAATTCCGCTACCGGAAGCCGATTCTGTCTAAGGACGGGCTCGTCATCGTGATCAGCCAGTCCGGCGAGACCGCCGACACACTGGCGGCGCTGCGCGACGCAAAGGAGAAAGGAATCCCGACGCTCGCGATCGTCAACGTCGTCGGGAGCAGCATCGCGCGCGAGGCGGACAATGTCTTCTACACACTTGCGGGACCGGAGATCTCCGTTGCGACGACGAAGGCGTATTCTGCCCAGCTGATCGCGATTTATCTGCTTGCGCTGCAGTTTGCGCTGGCGCGCGGTGAGATTGAGCAGGCGCGCTATGACGCTCTGCTGGCGGAACTGCAGACCATTCCGGAGAAGATGGAGCGGATTTTCGACGACAAGGAGCGGATCCAGTGGTTCGCGGCAAAATTCGCGCATGAGAAGGACGTTTTCTTCGTCGGACGCGGCATCGACTACGCGATCGGCATGGAGGGCAGCCTCAAGATGAAGGAGATTTCCTACATCCACAGTGAGGCGTACGCGGCCGGCGAGATGAAGCATGGCACGATCAGCCTGATTGAGGACGGCACGCTGGTCATCGGCGTCCTCACGCAGGATGAGCTGTTCGAAAAGACCATCTCCAATATGGTCGAGTGCAAGAGCCGCGGCGCGTACCTGATGGGTCTGACGACGAACGGGCATTATTCGGTGGAGGATTCTGCGGACTTTACGGTCTACATCCCGAAGACGGACGTGCATTTCGCGGCGTCTCTGGCTGTGATTCCGCTGCAGCTGCTTGGTTACTACATGAGCGTGGCGCGCGGACTGGATGTGGATAAGCCGCGCAACCTGGCCAAGAGCGTGACGGTGGAGTAGAAAACCGCCGGGCGTCAGGCATTTTTTGTATGATAGGAAAGTACTCTGTTGCAGAGTATTTCCTATCATACAAAAGCCTCCGGCGGATGCGCACGCTGCTGCAAGGAAGATGTCACCTGTCGGTGACCAGCAGCGGCGCGCAAAGTCCGCAGCTCCCCTCATGAGTGAGGGGGATGGGGGAGTTGAAGTCCGCTTGCGGACTTTGTTCTAAAAGGATCAAGATGCGGGCGCGGATGGAGTGTTTGTACAATTCAAACACTCTGCACAAGTCCTAGAACTTCTTAT
>JAFVEX010000085.1 GCA_017475785.1 Eubacterium sp.
GCGGTAGTCTCTTACACTGCCTTTCCATCCTTACCTGCTGACGCAGGCGGTTTATTTCTGATGCACTGTCCCTGGAGTCGCCTCCGCCGGACGTTATCCGGCATCCTGCCCTGTGAAGCCCGGACTTTCCTCAGCCGGTCTCTTTCGATCCTTCCGGCCGCGATCATACACTCTACTCTGATTTTTCCGTTCAGCGCTCAGACATCAAAACAGCTGCCGCCGATGAATTCCCGCAGAATCGAGTTGTTTGGAATCCCGTCAGACGGAATTCCCACAAAATAACTCAGGAATTTCAGGAGACGCTTTGCCTCCAGATATTCCTTCGCGTCCTCTGGGATCTGGAACAAAAGCGGCTCCGCGTATATTTTCAGAATAGACATCTCATAGATCAGGGCAGAGTTGAACATCGCGTCAGCCTGCTCCTGATTCGGGAAAATATACTGCTCCTCACCCCTTCTGACAGAATCCCACATCGCGATGGTCTCCTGCGCAGAGGTCGCGCGCGTACGATAATCCCGCACAATCCGGCGGATGAGCCTGCCGTCTGTAGTAGGAATGCGGTTGTGCTCATCGATATTCATCTGCGTCAGCGCGCTCAGATAAACCTTAAATTTCCGGTCGGCGGGGATGAATCCGCCAAGCCCCTCATTCAGGCCATGGATTCCTTCTACGACCAGAACATCATGCGGACCGAGCGACAGATAGTTTCCTTTGAAGGACTTGCTCCCCGTCACAAAGCTGTACCGCGGCAGTTCAACCGTCTCACCGTTCAGCAGGCGTGTCATCTGATTCTCGAAAAGCGCGAGATCCAGTGCCTCCAGACACTCAAAATCATAAGAGCCGTCCGCCTGTCTGGGAATGTCCTTTCGCTCCTTGTAGTAATTGTCAATGCTGATCGGATGAGGCGTCAGGCCGTGTACAGACAGCTGCGTGGACAATCTGCGGGAAAATGTAGTCTTTCCAGAAGATGAAGGCCCTGCGATCATCACAAATTTTACGCCGCCGCGCGCGGCGATCTCGCGGGCGATTTCCGCGATTCTGCCTTCATGGCGCGCTTCCTCAACCAGCATAATGTGCCCGATTCCGTCCTGACAGATCGACTGGTTCAGCCTGCCGACCGTATCGACGCCGAGCGATTCTCCCCACGCTTCCGATTCCATCTGTACCGCGAAGACCTTCTCCGCAGGACGGAACGGTTTTACCAGCTCGGGATCTGACTTATCCGGCGTGAGCAGCAGAAATCCACTCTTATAGGGCATCAGGTCAAACCAGCGCAGGTAGCGCGTGTTCGTCACCATATATCCGTAGAAATAATCCTGATACTCCTCAAGCGCGTACAGGTTTACGGTTGAACCGAGCCGGAAGCGGAACAGCTGATCCTTGTCCGTCATACCGCGCCTCTGGAACGCCTCCCGCGCGTCCCGCAGCGGAACAGATCGCTTGGTAATCGGCAGAGACGCGTCTACAAGCTCATTCATCCGTGCTTTCACAGCGTCCAGAAAAGCTTCGTCCGGCACAATGTTATCATGAATCTGATAAAAATACCCGTTAGAGACACTGAGCACCTGCACGACATGCGGAATTTCCGGCGTTCCCGCGACGTCCTTGATTGCCTTCAGCAGCAGCAGATTCAGGCTGCGCCTGTACGTCCTGTAGCCGCTGTCGTCCGCCGTTGTCACCATTTCTACCACTGCGCCGTCGCGGACCGTCCTGTGGAGCTCCCGCAGGGCTCCGTTTTCCAGAACCAGGACAATCGCGTGCGGATACTGATCCTGAAAATCCTCCGCCACAGCTTCGTAGCTGGTTCCTTCCGGGTAGAGGTGCTCACATCCGCCAACTGTAATATGAACAATATTCTGATGCATCTGTTACCCTCCTGCTTTGTATTGCAAAACTGCCGGATCCAGGCCGACCCGGACTCTGACTGCCAGATAAAACCGAAGGCAGCCGTTCTTCGTCAAATCACATAATACGGATGTCTGACTGCCGCTTCCCGGATTTCGCAGAACGGAACCTCTTTTCTCAGCTGCTCAGCCACATCCCTGATAAAGCAGTATTCCGTGCCATAGTGCCCTGCGTCAATCACACACATGCCGCCCGCAACAGCATCTGTCGCCGTGTGGTAATCCATATCTCCTGTAATCAGCACCTGTGCCTTTTTCGCGGCGGCAGAACCGACAACACTCCGTCCGGATCCACCGGACACAGCGGCGCGGCGCACTTCTGTCCCGGCGTCGCCATAGACAATTACCTCAGGAATACCCATCCGTTCCTTGACATACCGCGCTGTATCTTCCAGTGTCATCGCCTCCGGCAGATTTCCGACACGTCCGATCCCGGCAGGAATTCCATTTTGCTCGCCAGTCTCAAAAAGCACTTCCTGATCGGAAAGGTTGAGCTGTGACGCATTCAGCTCTGCCATACGGCATACGTCGTAGTTGGTGTGCATCGCGTAACAGGCGATCCGCTGTTCAGCCAGCGAAAGAATCCGCCGGCCAGTCAGATCTGCGTCATTTATCTGTTTTCTGCTTCCGAAAATCAGCGGATGATGCGAGATGATCAGATCTGCGTTCCATGCGGTGGCCTCCTTCAGCGCTTCGTCTGAGACATCCAGTGTGACAAAGATCCTGTTCACCTCCGCGTCAAAATGGCCGACCAGCAACCCCGGGTTGTCCCACTCCTCGGCAGCATCCTCCGGGTAGAGCAGCTGGAGTTTACTGATCAGATCCTTTACCTTAATTGTCTCACTCATAGCGCTTCAATGCGGCGTCTATCAGCCGCAGTTCCTCCTCTATTTCTGAAATCCGCGCGGACCGACGACTCTGCTCCCGCCGGGCAAGTTCTTTCTGAACAGACTGATACTGTCTCTGCAGCTTCTGCAGATATTGATGAAGCACAGGATGGCGCTTCTGGAGCAGCACCGGCCCATACCGGTATTCCTCCGGCAGCAGTGCGTGCCAGGGCTCCGTCCCGGGAACACACCGGATTACGGGGTAAAATTTGCCGTCTTCCTCTAC
>JAFVEX010000086.1 GCA_017475785.1 Eubacterium sp.
GCGGAATATGCCCAGATCCCCCTGGCTGTACTGGGGATCGGGATGAAATTCTTCCAGATCGCAATCTCAATCTCGGTCGGGCTGGCGGCAGGCTGCATTCCTGTGGTGGGCTACAATATCGGTGCCGGGCGCAAGGACCGCGCAAAGGGCCTGTTCACCATGCTGCTCGGCTGGGAAGCGGCGATCGGTCTGGTCGCCCTGCTGATCGTGGAACTTCTGCCGCGGCAGCTGATCGGCATCTTCGGCGCCGGCAACGAGAGCGCCTATTACACCACCTTTGCCATCCACTGCTTCCGCGTCTATCTCTGTATGATGGTGCTGGCCATGATCAACAAGGGGACCTTTATCTATCTGCAGGCGCTGGGCAAGGCCGGGCCTTCCATGATCCTGTCCCTGGTGAGGGAGATCATCTTCGGCGTCTTTCTGCCGATCCTGCTGCCGCGCTTCTTTGGCCTGGACGGTGTTCTCTATTCCTTCCCGACTGCAGATGTGCTGACTTTTACCCTGACCGTCGTTGTGATCCTGACCGTTTACCGTGAGCTCAGTGAGGGAAACGGTTTTGATAAAATGATGCTGGAGGCAAAGGCATAGGCAATTACATCATTACAATTGTTGAAGAGGAGCCTGATTTCTGGTATACTGCGGAGGCAGCTTGTTCAGGATGCAGTCCGTGTAAGGAGGAAGAACCGAATGAAGATCAATCCCAGAACAATGGAATGGACGAGAGCACCGAAACAGTATTCTGTCACGGAGAATCGTGTGGAAATCATTACAGAGCCGCATACGGACCTCTGGCAGCGCACATATTATCATTTCCGCAATGATAATGCTCCGGTGCTTCAGCTGAAAACCGCGGAGAAGTTCTTCTCGTTTGTGGTTAAGACCGAATTCGATACCAAAGTGCGATATGACCAGAGTGGCATTATCATGTATCTGGACAGCGATAACTGGCTGAAGGCAGCGATGGAGTATGAGAACGACACGATCCAGCGGCTTGGCAGCGTGGTGACCAACAACGGTTACTCCGACTGGGCTTCCATTGATGTGGATGCGAGCATTAAATCCGCATGGTTCCGCCTCAGCCGCAGGGACGATGATTTCTGCATTGAATATTCGGAAGACGGTGAGAATTTCAAGCAGATGCGGATCTGCCACATGTTCCACGCGGAGGATGAGATTCGCTTCGGAATCTATGCCTGCAGCGCCGAGAACGGCTCTTTCACGGCTTCCTTTACCGACATGGAGCTCCTGGAGTGCCAGTGGAGAGCCCATGACGGCCAGCAGCCGGACGAGGAGTAAGAGCAGAATAAGATCATGTAATGAACGGAATAAACACAGGGACTGTACTCCATTTCAGAATACAGTCCCTGTTAATTTCTGTCATAGTATCTTCTCATTACTTGCCCTCGCGGTGAGAGAAGCTTTAATAAAACTCCTTCAGCATGTTCAGCGCCTTCTTTCTGTAAGATTGTTGTGGTGACCGGAGTCAGTCGGATTCTCATTTTCCTTCACGATGAGAGAAGCTTTCATAGAATTCTTTCAACATGTCTGGCACCTTCTTTCTGTGATTTCTTTGTCCTCTTTTGTTTCTCCCTCAGGACGGTTGTAGAATACCACAGAAAATCAGAAAAAGGAAATACCTATCAAATGCGGGGAATCATACGAAGAAGATATGGCAGCCTGCATGCGGAACCAGACCTGCCGATGCGTTTATGAAGTGGATTTTTGCTGTTGTTATTCAAAGGGATATACGAGTCCCCACTGCCCGCGCAGTTGGTCACATAGCTTCAGGACATCCGCTGTCATCTGGTGTGTAAGCAGCGGAGACTCTTTCAGCCCCTTCCGCAGGCATTCATTGACATGCCCGATCTCATACTGATATCCTTCGTCGGCAATTCCCCTGATACTCTGTGGAACAGGGGACTCGACCCGTCGTTCCGTCTCCCCACAGCGAATCACCGCCGACGCAGGTTTCCAGAAAACCGGCATCATAATAGAGCCCTCTGTGCCATAAATCCATGCGGTGTCGGGCATCTCTGTACGGATTGCACTTGTCACGGTGAAGAGCGCGCCGTTTTCATACTGCCCGATGATGACATTCTGCTCATCCACCTGCAGGTGAAGATGGTCGGTATCGATTGATGCCAGGGAGAGGATCCTCTCGGGCATTTTCTCGTAAACGAAGTTTACAAAATGAAGTCCGTAAACGCCCACATCCAGAAGGGCTCCGCCGGCCTGATTCGGATCTATGGCCCGCCCCAGATAGGAATCTGGAACACGGTAGGAGAATGTCACCTGCACGTGCCGCACCTCACCGATTTCACCGGACCGGATGACCTCGAGGATCTGGTTCATCAAGGGGAAAAACCGTGTCCAGACCGCTTCCATCAGAAATACACCGTGCTTTTCTGCACAGGCTGTCATCTCTGCCCATTCGGACGCAGACACTGCCGCCGGTTTTTCAACCAGAACGGGAAACCCGGCTTCCATCGCGCGGATGGCGAGCTCCTTATGTGCCTGATGCGGAACAGGAATATACATGATGTCGATGTCATTCCGCTTCAGGATTTCATCGTATGTCATTGCGCATCCGATTCCGAAACGCTCCGCCATTCTCTGTGCCGTTTCGGGCGTGCGCGAGGCGATGGCCACGATTTCTGCATCCTCAACTTGTTGAAACCCCTTCATCCAACGGTTCAGCAGATTGCCTGCGCCCAGAAGACCCCAGCGTGTTTTTCTCATGTGTACCACCTTCCCGATCGTTAATTCTGCGTGTTTGTGCGTCCCGCTGCCCTGACGATATCATCCGGGAGTGAACTTGTCAATCATTACTGGCTGCAGTTGCTTCCATCACAAAGAACGGCTGAATAAACATAGGGACTGCATTCCAACGATCAGAATACAGTCCCTGTTTCGTAGATGTTCAGCGGGCCGTCATGCATTGCTCCACGTTTTCTCATCCACGCGCTGTCGTGAAACGGAAAGTCAGACCGCTCACAGACAATGGATTTGTGATCAGGACGAAGTTCCATCTGAAAGCCATAGGGGTCACTGTGATCTGTACAGGTCCCATTTTGATGATAGATACGATATTCATACAGGTCGCCCGGACCCGCATCCTCTACCTGAATCTCATAGAAACTCCCGTCATAGACGCGCTGCATGGGAAGCTCGCTGCCGTTGTGGAGGAGACTGGCTTTTGCCGCATTCGGCGCATAGGTCCGGAAGACGACGCCGTTTCCGGTGGTATGCGCCCCAAGATACTCATAGGCATCGAATACCCTGCCCATATAGAAATTGTACATATCCATTACAAGCATGCTCCTTTTGTTGACACCAGTCAAATAATTGACTATAATCATTTTATGCTTTGCGGCCGATCAATGCGATCGGCAATGATTCGCAGCCGTCAAATAATAGACGGATCCGCAAAATCGTCAAGGAGTACCGCCATGGATCTTCGGGAGAGAAAAACAAAACGCGCGATCAAGGACGCCTTTCTGCAGCTGCGGGCAAAAAAGCCGCTGGAGAGGATCACGATCCGAGAGCTCTCCGAGCTTGCCGAGATCAGCAAAGCAACGTTTTATCTGCATTATAAAGATGTCTATGATCTTTCAGAACAACTGCAGGGCGAGGTTGTACAGGATATCATGAACGCTGTGTCTCAGGACGAGGCCGCTCTCATCGATATGGCGCAGATGGCGAGAAAGCTCTATGTCGCGTTCTGTTCTCATCAGCACCTGATTGATATTCTGTTCTCAGGAAACCAGGCCTCGGCGTTGCCGGGCAGCATTGAACAGGGGATCAAGGACTGTATCTACAGAGTAAGGCCGGAGATGAAAAATGATGCCGTGTTCAATGTGCTTATCTCTTATCAGATTCAGGGCGGGTATTATGCTTATGCGGAGAACCATAAGCAATTAGGCGATGAAAATGTTTTGAACATCCTGGATGAAATCTCAGATATCCTGAAGAATGCTGACTTGGCGGGTTGAATCTCGATCTGCCGAACTTTGCAGATGATAACCCAAATAAAAAGATGGGGAGAGTGCGATGAAGAAAAAGATACTGCTGCTTGCAACCGGCGGCACGATTGCGTCCCTGCTGTCCGACCACGGGCTGAGACCGGGGCTGAACGCCGAACAGATTCTTTCGTTCATCCCGGAGATCAAAGAAGAATGCGATGTCGACGCGGTTCAGGTCTGCAACATCGACAGCACAAATATGAGTCCGGAAGTCTGGAAGCAGATCGTCTGTGCGATTGAGGCCAAATATCTGTACTACGATGGGTTTGTGGTCTGCCACGGGACCGACACAATGGCCTATACCTCGGCGGCCCTGTCTTATATGATCCAGAACTCCAACAAACCGATCGTGATCACCGGCTCACAGAAGCCGATCAGCGAGGACAGCACGGATGCAAAGCTCAATCTGCTCGACAGCATCCGTTATGCGACCGACGATGCATCTGTGGGCGTGGTCCTGGTTTTCAACGGGAACGTAATTGCGGGTACGAGGGCCAAGAAGACCTATGCCCACAGCTATAACGCTTTCAGCAGCGTCAACTTCCCAACGCTGGCCGTGATCCGGGAACGCAGGATTATCCGGTTCATTACACAGGCGCCATTCACCGAGCCGGTCCGCTTCGGGCACAAGCTGGACGACAGCATCGTGGTTCTGAAGCTGATCCCCGGTACCAAGCCCGAACTGGTCGAATATCTCTTCGCGCATTATGACTGCCTCGTGATTGAGAGCTTCGGCGTCGGCGGCATTCCGGACAACCTGCGGGAGGTGTTCTATCAGCAGATGGAGCACTGGATCTCCCGGGGGAAGATCGTCGTGATCGCCACCCAGGTTGCAAATGAAGGGAGCAACATGGAGGTCTATGAGGTGGGCCAGCAGGTGAAGCAGGACTTCCATCTGATGGAAGCCTATGACATGACGCTGGAGGCCACGATCACGAAGCTGATGTACCTGATGGGAACGTACGGCGGGGACTATGTGTCGGTCTGTGACGGGTTCTATAA
>JAFVEX010000011.1 GCA_017475785.1 Eubacterium sp.
ATCTGGCGGCGATGCAGAAAAAGCTGGACGAGCAAAAAAATGTAGAGAAACTTACTATGGAAGAGATCCAGGAACTGGCGGCTCAGGCGCTGCGGGTGATCCCGCAGCGGGTCGCTTACTATGCACCAAAGGTGGGAGTTACCTATGGGAGGATCACCATCCGCAACCAGCGCTCCAAATGGGGAAGCTGCAGCAGCAAGGGGAATCTGAATTTCAACTGTCTGCTGATGCTGGCGCCGGACGAGGTTGTGGACTATGTGGTCGTACATGAGCTGTGTCACAGGATCGAGATGAATCACTCGAAGGCATTCTGGGAACTTGTGGAACGTGTCCTGCCGGATTACAGGTCATCGCGGAAGTGGCTGAAGGAGCATGGCGAGGAGATCATCCGGAGGATGTAAAAGGAGTTGAACGGGGATCAGGACTCGCTGACCACTTTTCCGGGTTTTGTTTTCTGCCTGACAATCTTGAAAAACAGTACAGTGCTATCGTATAATTTTGGTGTTGACAATGTAGATTGGAGGAGCGGGGAATGAAATCAATAGACTGTGTCAATGGCATACAAGGAGATATTTCATGAGCTTTGCCCAGATTGTTTCTAAGATAGATGATGTTCTGTACACCTGGTGTCTGATCTATATGCTTGCGGGCGCCGGAATCTTTTTTACTGTCCGGACGGGATTCGTCCAGATCCGCCTGTTTAAAGACGCAATGAAGTGTATGCTGGAGAAAAAGTCATCCAGCGGAGGTGTATCTTCTTTTCAGGCGCTGATGATTGCCACGGCATCCCGTGTCGGTACGGGAAATATGGCCGGGGTCGCGACGGCAATTGTGGTTGGCGGTCCGGGCGCGGCCTTCTGGATGTGGCTGATGGCCGTTCTTGGCGCCGCTTCTGCGTTTATTGAGAGCACACTTGCGCAGATTTACAAGCAGAAGGACGGAGATTCCTTTAAAGGCGGTCCGGCCTATTACATTGAGCGGGCTCTGCACAACCGGGGGCTGGGCATTGTGTTCGCGATTTCGCTGATTGCGACATTTGCTTTTGGGTTTAACGGCCTGCAGGCTTACAACATTGTGTCGGCGTTTGAGTACTACGTCCCGAATTTTGGCGCGAGCAAAATTCCGCTGATCGTAGGAATCATTCTCCTGGTGGTCGCGCTGCTGCTGTTTTTCGGCGGAACGGAGAAAATCGGCTGGGTTTCTTCTGTCATGGTTCCGGCCATGGCCGGTATCTATATTGTGTTCGGTATTTTGATCATCATCCTGAATATCACGGAAATTCCCGCTGTACTCGCTTCTATTTTCAAATCGGCGTTTGATTTCAAGGCCATATTCGGCGGATTCACAGGGTCGTGTATGGTGTACGGAATCAAGCGCGGTCTCTTCTCAAATGAGGCGGGCATGGGGTCGGCGCCGAATGCCTCCGCGTCCGCGGAAGTCAGCCACCCGGTCAAGCAGGGGCTGGCGCAGACGATTTCTGTGTATATTGATACGCTTCTGATCTGCTCGACGACTGTATTCATCCTCTTGCTGACAGGCGTCTACAAGACGGATTCGACGCTTTCGGGCATCCCGCTGATTCAGCAGTCTGTCGCAAAACAGTTCGGGCCGTTCGCGATTCACATTATCACCGGCGCGGTCTGTATGTTTGCTTTCACATCGATCATCGGAAATTATTTTTACGCGGAAGCCAACATCCGCTTTATCAGCAAAAACAAGACTGTTATGACCATATTCCGGATTGCCGCGGCGATCATGGTCTTTGTCGGGGCACAGACAAGCATGGATGTCGCCTGGAGTCTGGCGGATATCACGATGGGTCTGGAGGCTGTCGTAAATATCATCGCAATTGTATTGATATCCGGCATCGCGTTCAAGGCGCTGAATGACTACGAGAAGCAGAAGGCGAAAGGTCTGGATCCGGTGTTCCGGGAGAGTAATATCGGAATTGACGATACGGATGTCTGGAAGTAGTAAAGAAATTGTAAGAAGAGGAAAGGATGGAATGAATATGGCGCAGAGAGATTCGGTGATTGGCAGCAACAGTGAGACGCAGGCACAGGAGATTCCGCAGAAGCTGCTGAGTATCGAGAAAAAGCAGTACCGGGTGCTGAAGATTATGATGGCGGCGAATATTGTTCTGGCGGCGGCGATCGTGATCGCGCTGCTGGTGGTGATTCCGAAGGTCGTCACGGTCGCTGATGAGGCGCAGTCCACGATGACGGAGATCCAGAAGCTTTCCGACAGCGCCGGGAAGTCGCTGGAGGGGATTGATGATACGATCACGACGGCAAATAAGACGATTAAAGATGCCGGCAAACTGCTGGAGGATAACGCGGAAGCGGTAGAGGACGCGCTGACGAATATTAATGAGATTGATTTTGAATCCCTGAATAAGGCGATCCGGGATCTCGCGCAGGCGGTGGAGCCGCTGGCGAAGCTGGGGAGTGTATTCTCCTGACGCCTCGTTGTGTGCATAATGCTTTTGCGAGGAGAGAGCCAAAGGCTGCGTCAGTGTGTAATATCGCTGTTATGAGGAGAGAGCCGGCTGCCGCGTCATTGCGTACATAACGCTTTTATGAGAAAAGCCGGCTGTGACTTGAAATGCGGTCATCACGGTACAGACAGATTGAACAGGCAAAAATGGGGTGACACAATGAAGAAAGTACTGGTAATCGGAGCGGGGCCGGCCGGACTGACTGCAGCGTATGAGCTGCTTGACCGGTCGGATGAATATGAAGTAGTGGTGTTTGAAGAAAGTCAGACATTCGGCGGGATCTCCAGAACCGCGGAGCACAATGGAAACCGCATGGATATGGGCGGTCACCGCTTCTTTTCCAAGGTTCCGGAGGTGAATGAATGGTGGGAAAAGATGCTCCCGGCGCAGGGGAAGCCTTCCCGGGACGACGCGCTGCTCGGGCGCCCTTCAGAGCTGAAGGAAGGCGGACCGGATCCTGAGCGCGAGGACCGTGTGATGCTGCACAGAAACCGGATTTCCCGGATTTTTTTCCAGAACCGCTTCTTCGACTATCCGATTTCCCTGAAGGCGGAGACGTTCCGCAATATGGGGCTGAAGACGACGGCAGAGGTCGCTGTAAGCTACATAAAAAGCGCTGTGCGCAAGCGGCCTGAAAATTCTCTGGAGGATTTTTATATCAACCGGTTCGGGCAGAAGCTGTACAGCATGTTTTTTGAGCATTACACAGAGAATCTCTGGGGACGTCACCCGCGCGAGATTTCCCCGGAGTGGGGCGCGCAGAGGGTCAAGGGACTGTCGATCACCGCAATTCTGAAGGATGTGTTTGGAAAGGCTGTTCACAGGGAAAACCGGAAGGTAGAGACTTCTCTGATTGAATCCTTTGCCTATCCGAAGCTGGGTCCCGGCCAGCTCTGGGAACTGACGGCTGACGAAATTATTAAAAAGGGCGGGACGATCCTGACAGGCGCGAAAGTGACCGGAATCGTCAGAAACGCAGAGAATCGTGTCACTGGCCTCGTATACGAGCAGGGCGGCGGGAT
The DNA here is from genome assembly GCA_017475785.1 of Eubacterium sp. The sequence goes on from JAFVEX010000011.1 coordinate 3,520, forward strand.
CTGCCGGATAGACGGGGATTATGTAATTTCCTCTATGCCGCTGAAGGATCTTGTGGCAGGCATGGAGAATGTTCCGCCTGAGATTGCTGAAATCGCCGCAGGTCTTCCGTACCGTGATTACATGACGGTCGGCGTCCTGGTAAAACAGCTGAACCTGAAAAATGAGACGAAGGTCAGAACCGTCGGCAATATTATCCCGGATAACTGGGTGTATGTGCACGACCGGAGAGTAAAGATGGGGCGGTTCCAGATCTACAATAACTGGTCTCCGTACCTGGTCAGGGATCTGGAGCACACGGTCTGGGTCGGCCTGGAATATTTTTGCAATGAAGGGGATGAGCTCTGGGCGATGACGGACCGGGATTTTGCGAAGCTCGGCGTGCGGGAGATGGGAAAGCTGCGCCTGATCAGGAGCGGCAAGGATGTGCTGGATTACCATGTGGAGCGCGTCAAGAAGGCGTATCCGGCATATTTTGACACGTATGACCGGATCGAAGAGCTGAGGAGTTATCTCGACACGATCCCGAATCTGTTCTGCGTCGGCAGGAACGGCCAGCACCGGTATAATAATCTCGACCACTCGATGTGTACCTCCTTTGAGACGGTAAAAAATATCCTGTCCGGCAGCACGGATAAGAAAAATATCTGGAATGTCAACACGGAGCAGGAGTACCACGAGACAGGAAGCGCGAAGGCATAAGCGGGCATGAAAGAATTATTTGAATATCTACGGACTTTTGATCTGAAAGCGCTTTTTATTACGCCGACGACAAACGGCGTCCTGCAGTTTTTCCGGTATCTCTTCGTCGGCGGCGCAGCGACGGTCGTGGACTGGGCGGTGCTGTTTCTTCTGACGCAGGGCGGGCTGTACTACATGGTTTCTACGGTGATCGCGTTTCTGGCAGGCCTCATAACGAACTTCGTCCTCTCGAAGCTTCTGGTTTTTAAGGCCAGCGAGGCGCGCGTGGGGACAGCTGCAGAGTTCGCATCCTACGGCCTGATCGGCGTCATCGGACTGGGATTTACAATGGGGATCATGTATTTGCTGACAGAAAAGCTGCACGTTTTCTACATGCTGTCGAAGGCAGCCGCGACGATGCTGGTGCTCGTCTGGAACTATCTTGCCAGAAAGCTGCTGCTGTACAAAAATGACAGTGGACATCCCCTGCGGAAACAATCGTGAAAAAGCTCAGTGAGAATGCGGATATCAAGAAAGACCCGGTTAAAAAAGGAGTGACAGAATTCAATGAGACAGCTACTGGACAGAATGATTCAACGGATTCCGGCATTTTTGATTCTTGTGGTATTCTGGTTTGTTATATCCATGCTCCGGCCGCTTTCTGACGCGGAGCAGGCAGTTTCCATGTCAGCAAGGCGCACAGATGAGACGGCAGTGCTCGAAAATGGCGAGACGCTGCAGCTTTCCTTTGACTGTAATCAGAGCAATCTTAAGGGCGTAATTGTCTATTTCGGCAGCTCCTCTACGACAAAGCGCGCCACTGCCGGGCTGTATCTTCTGGATGATACAGGCAGCCAGATTGCCGCAAAAGATATCACAAAGGACGACATAAGCAACACCGGCGCTTACCAGATGGACTTTCCGGAGCTGCCGGATTCCGACGGGAAGCACTACACGATTGCCATCAGCAATCAGAGCAAGAAGAAAAACAGTACGGTGGGCGTTCTGCTCGCAAATCCTACAGTGCGGAATGACCGGCTGAGCAAGGACGGGACGGAGCTTTCCGGTAGTATCAATTACATGATCTGTTACCGGAACGTGACGGCCGGCAGGATCCTGAGAGGCACGCTTCTGGCGATCATGCTGGCTTCGTTTCTGCTAGTGATCCTGATGGGCGAGAACCTGAGCAGAAATTTCCTGATGCTTGCAGTGTTTGCCGGTCTGATCATCATACTGAATCCGATGCCGCATCATGTAGATGAGCCTACGCACATTTCAAAAACGTTTGATATCTCAGAGGGACATCTGGTTTACAAAATGATTGACGGAGAGTCGGGCGTCTACGTCCCGGAGAATTATCATGAATTCTCGGCAGGGTACCGGAATAACATAGACCTGAAAACCATCGTTTCAGATTATGAGGCGCTGTCCGTTCCGTTCTCTGACCGGACTGTATTCGAAGAAATGGAGTACATGAACTCCTACCCGTTCTTTGCCTATCTGCCGATGGCGCTGGCGTTCTGGATCTTCCGGCTGTTTCACGCGCCGGGATATCTGGTTTTCCTGATGGGAAGGCTGTTTAACTACGCTGTGTACGTCACCCTCGGGTATTTCGCCGTGCGGCGGACAAAGCATTATCAGGGACTGGTATTTGGCGTTCTGCTGCTGCCGCTGGTTCTGACGCTGGCGGGGTCGATTCACAGCGACGCGCTGCTGGACGCCTGCGCGGTGCTGATGGTCTCGATCGCGCTGCATTACCGGTTTGATGAAGACGCGGGGGCCTTTGGGAAGAAGGACATGGTTCTGTTCTTTATCTGCGTGCTGGGAATCGCTTCCTCCAAGTATTTGATCTACACGCCGGTGCTGCTGTTTTTCTTCCTGATTCCAAAAGAAAAATTTGCCTCCGGCAGGCAGCGGTGGATCCTGCTTTGCAGCGGCGTCGCCCTGGCGCTCGCGCTGGGCGGATTCCAGCTGGTGCTGATGAAGATTTATCCTTACACAGAGACGAGAGTGGAAAACGTAGATGTAGGCGCGCAGATCGCCTATATTATGCAAAACAAAAAGCAGGTGATCGATCTCGTGTGCCTGCATTTTGTGAAAAATCTGAGAGAATATCTGCTTCTGTCAGAGCCGGTGATTCTGGACAAGGCTCTGCCGTCAGTTGAATTTTTTATACCGGCTGCCCTGTGGGTCGCTGCCATTCTGGAGCCGGAAAAGAAGCTGCCGGAAGGGAAAAAGAAGCAGCTCGCACTGGGCGGACTGATCCTGTTCTTCGCCGTGTTCGTCGGCCTGCTGATCGTCGCGAGTGAGTATGTGGGATACTCTGCTGTGGGCGCCGCTTCCGTAAACGGCGTGCAGCCGAGATATTTTTACCCGCTGCTGCTGCCGTGCCTGCTGGTGTTCGCGATGTGCTTCAAGAAGATCCGGGGAGGAGAGCACTACAGGCGGAATCTGTCCTTTGTGATGCTGGTGGGTATTACCGAACTGCTGATGAGCGCGTTTATCAGCATGTGAACAGGATTCCCGCAGACATTGAATGGTTAGTTTTAATCATGTTTCTTGCTCAATTTTTATTATTTTTTGACAACTGACTGTATTTGAATAGACAATTCTGGCGCACTGTGGTATTTTACACTTGATATAGGACGTCAATACCTTCGCCCCCTGAGGTGAATTCTAGCGGACATGCCACGCTGTCTGCGGCGGAGGATCTGACCGAAATGGAGACAAAGTATCATGATTTTAATCAAGGAATTTGAGTTCGACGCCGCCCATAACCTGGTCAACTACCACGGAAAATGCGAGCGGCTTCATGGGCACACATACCGCCTCGTCGTCAAGCTGTCCGGAACGCCGGATCATGAGGATATGATTTACGATTTTGTGGATCTGAAAAACCTTGTGAAGGAGCAGATTCTGGATGAATTTGACCATCACTACATCAATGACTTTATTGAACAGCCGACAGCCGAAAACATTGCGGTCTACATCTGGAATAAGCTGGAACCGCTGGTAAAAACAGAAAACGCGGCACTTTTTGAAATTGAAGTGTGGGAGACAAAAACGTCCGGAATTGTCTATAACGGAAAATAAGAGAGATAAGGAATTGTGAGGCACAAAGTTTAGTGACAGATTGCACAAAATCAATATTTCATCGCAGACACGCTCGCGCTTGCTCATCCTCGCAGCGGTACTAAGCTTCGCAGGCTCAGCAAGTGCCGGCGGGATTCGGACAGTCTGCTCATGAAATAGTTGATTTTGCACAATCTGGGCGGCGGAAAAAGCAGTTTCGCAATTAGCTGAGGAAGAGAGAATGAACAAGGGCATGAAAGATATTCAGAATCTGACGGATGAGCGGCAGATTTACCTGAACGAGGTGGGGATCCGGGATTTTAAGTATCCGGTTGAGATTAAGAGCAAGGACGGTTCCTGGTTCGCGACGCCCGCTGTTATGAGCCTTCGCGTGGATTTGCCGGAGACGCAAAAAGGAACGCACATGTCACGCTTTGTAGAGATTCTGCAGGAATACGCGAAGCTTGATCTTCATAATATCAGGATCATTCTCGAAGTGATCCGCGAGCGGCTCGGCGCAGGGAACAGCTATTTCAGCATGGAATTTGACTATTTTATCGAGAAACAGTCTCCTGTCACCGGGAGGCCGTCGCTGATGGACGTCCATGTGGGAATTGACGCGAAGCTGGAGGGGGAGGATTTTTCTCTCCGCCACACGGTGAATACGCCGGCGACGACGCTTTGCCCCTGTTCGAAGGAGATTTCGGAATATTCCGCACACAACCAGCGCGCAAATATTATCATCACGTATGAGACGAACCGGTTTATCTGGATTGAGGATATTGTCAGGATCGCCGAGGAAGCCGCGTCATCCCCGGTATATTCACTGCTGAAGCGGCCGGATGAAAAGTATGTGACGGAGTACGCGTATGATCATCCGAAATTCGTAGAGGATGTGTGCCGGGATGTGAAGCTCAGGCTGGATGAAATCGCGGATATCCGAAGCTACACGATCGAGGTGATGAGCCAGGAAAGTATCCACAATCATCAGGCGTACGCAAAGGTAATTAAATAATGAAGCAGATCAGATTAAAAGACGGAAGTGTCAGAAAACTGAATCCAACAGAAATCATGGGGATCATTAACGTGACCCCTGATTCTTTTTTTGAGGGATCCCGCGTCAGCTCCGTGGAGGCGGCGCTTGAGCGCGCCGCGGCCATGATTGCGGATGGCGCCGCGTTTCTGGATGTCGGCGGCGAGTCCACCAGGCCTGGAGCGCGTCCGGTGACGCCCCGGGAGGAGGCAGAGCGGATCTGCCCGGTCATCAGGCAGATCAAAGAGCGTTTTCCAGAGGTTTTATTGTCGGCAGACACATATCACGCATCTACCGCGCAGGCAGCGGTCGCGGCTGGCGCGGATATCATCAATGACATCTCCGGCCTGACCTTTGACCCGGAGATGATCCCGGTGTGCGCCGCGGCTGGCGTGCCTGTGATCATCATGCACATCAAAGGAACGCCGGAGCATATGCAGGATAACCCGCAGTATGGGAATGTAGTGGAAGAAGTTTACGCGTTTCTGGAGGAGCGGGTGCAGGAAGCCGTCCGGGGCGGAATCGCGCGAGACAGAATTCTGATTGATCTCGGGATCGGATTTGGGAAGACCTGTGACCACAACGTCGCGCTGCTGCAGAACATCAGCCGGTTTGAAGCGCTTGGGCTGCCGCATTTGATGGCGGTTTCAAGAAAAACATTTATCGGAATGCTGCTCGGAAAGGACGGGAATGTCCTGCCACCCGGAGAGCGGCTGTACGGGACGATCGCGGCTTCGCTTTATGCCCGCGAAAAAGGTATCGAGATCGTCCGCGTTCACGATGTAAAGGAAAACGCGCAGGCACTGCAGATATTCGACAGGCTGTTGAGCGGAGAGGACGCTTTTTTGCCAGAGGCGGTCGGCGATGTCTGCCGGGAAGGTGAATGCGGAAACGTCGGCAGAGCTGCCGCTGACGCCGCAGACGGTGAAACCTGCCGAGCAGCGGTTCCTGCGGTAGTTGCGCTGGGCTCAAACATGGGAGACAGGGAAAATTATCTGGACAGGGCGCTGGAGCAGCTGGAAAAGCGTGCCGGGCGGATTGTCCGGCGTTCATCTGTGATCGAGACAAAGGCTTACGGGTACACGGATCAGGCGGATTTTCTGAACATGGCGGTATTGCTGGAAACAAAGCTGAAACCGCATGAGCTGCTAGATGTTCTTCATGAAATCGAGGCAGAGCTGGACCGGGTACGAGTCATCCACTGGGGGCCGCGCACGATCGATCTGGATATTATCTTTTATGGAAATATTGTTATGGACGATCCGGATCTGATCATTCCGCACGCAGACTACGCGAACCGGGATTTTGTGCTCAGACCGCTGCTTGAGATCGCCCCGGAGTATGTGGATCCCGTGACAGGAAAGACAGTCAGGGAGACGGCAGATCTGTAATCATGTGAGACAGAAGACACGAATCACACAGATGTGGAATCTGACGGAGGCAGAGAAGGCGCCGAAGCGAAGAATAAACCGGACAAAGATTTGGAAGAAAATACAAGGGAAGACAACGATATCCCGGTTGAGAACACCCAAGAATACTGACAAAAGCAAAAACAAAAATAAATAGTCCAATCAAAAAGACTGCACGACACACATTGACTGAACAATATAGCTGTGCTAATATGAAGATGATCTGATGCAGATCCTGACCGGATGTGATTAATAATCCACACCTGAAAGGAAATCAGAGAAATAAAGTAAGAATTCAGCAAAGCAAGGAGGGATGTGTGTATGGGAAAGAGAAAATCGTTTTTCGCTGTTTTTCTGGCCGTGATTGTTTTGCTCGCAATGCTGCTGCCGGCATGTGCTGTGCCGGTGCAGGCTGCATCCAGTGTACTTCCGAAGGAACTGAAGCTGGTCTGGATACCGGGTGAAAGCTCTGACACGGAAGTGGTCAACAGCTGGGAGTTTCCGGAGAACGTATCGCTGAAGCACGCGAAGTGCAAGACCTCAAACAAGAAGGTGGCGACGATTGAGCGGTCGCCCGACTACGGCGGCCAGGTGTCCGTGGACTATATCAGCATCAAGGGTCCGGGCAAGGCGACGCTGACGGCTGTTGCGAAAAAGGCAGGTGGAAAATACAAGACCTACAAGATCAAAGTGACAGTAGAGGAGTACAAAAATCCACTGAAAACCTTTAAAATCGGGGCTAAGAGCTACAAGAAGAAATTCAACGACAAGATCAGTGTCGGGACGATGTCAAAGAAGACTCTCTCCGGGAAGCTCAACATAAAGCCCGCAAAAGGCTTTAAGATCACGAAGATCACGGCGTCCTATCCGATCAAGAAAAACGGAGAGCGTGTCTATGTAAACAAGAAATTGAAGGACGGCATGAAGATCGATGTTACCTGGACTGGAGATATTTTTATCACGGTAAAAAACACGAAAACAAAAGAAAAGCTGGAACTGAGATTGTACGCGGGATATGCTTATTAAGAAGCATTGCCTTGGCTTCACAAAATGAAAAATGGACTTTTATAAGGGATGTACCGGCCCGGCGGAGTGTTTTTCCGCCGGGTTTTTCTGCGGAGCCTGTCGTGTTCTTCTGTTGCTTTCAGACGGCCGTTCTGGGATTTCGGCAAGGCTTCTGTTGTTTTCAGACGGCCGTTCTGCAGTACGAGGAAAGCTTCTGTCATTTCCAGGCGTTTTTCCGGTCATTTCAAGGCGAATTACTGCGGGTGCAGAGAGTATTTGCAATTTTCTGTTTACTGTTGTAAAATGATAAAGTATTTTTATTTGAGAGGAGATAGATATGAGTAGTCTTGGAACACGAATCAAAAATGTTGGCCCGGGAGCGCTGGTCGCTGCTGCGTTCATCGGTCCCGGAACTGTCACCTCCTGTTCAATTTCAGGAGCAACTGCCGGATACACACTTCTTTGGGCTATGCTTCTTTCGGTTATCTCGGTTATTATCATGCAGACGATGGCTGCGCGGCTCGGAATTGTCTCGGGCATGGGTCTTGGCGAGGCGCTCAGGACGAAATTCACCGGCGCCGGCGCAAGAGTTCTGATCGCGATTCTCGTAATCGCGGCTGTCTTTGTCGGAAATATTGCGTATGAGACCGGCAACCTGACCGGCTCTGTGCTGGGTATTCAGGCGGCGATCCCGGCGGCGGACAATGGCATGGCAAAAATCGTGATTGCTCTGATTCTCGGCGTGATTGCGTTTGTTCTGCTGTTCTCCGGAAGCTACAAGCGCGTCGAGAACATCCTGACGGCACTCGTCGTCCTGATGGGCGTCATTTTCCTGATCTGCGCGTTCGCGGCCGGCCCTGACTGGGGCGCCGTGGTAAAAGGACTCTTTGGATTTAAGGTGCCGGACGGCGGTGACTGGATGACGGTCGCGGCGCTGATGGGTACGACGGTTGTTCCGTACAACATTTACCTGCACGCGGCTTCTGCTTCGACCAAGTGGGGACATTCCGGCGACAAGGCTGACGCGCTCGGCAATTCCAGATTTGACTCCGTGCTTTCCATCGGACTGGGCGGCATCATTTCCATGGCGATCATCGTCTGCGCGGCGGCGACGATTCACGCGACCGGCGGCGAGATTTCCTCCGGAGCGGACATGGCGAAAGCGCTGACCCCGCTTCTTGGAAACTGGGCGACTGTTATCTTCGGCATCGGCCTGTTCGCTGCAGGTATCACAAGTACGCTGACGGCTCCGCTGGCGGCAGCGTTTGCTTCCTCTGGTATTCTCGGATGGGGCGAGGATATGAAGAAGGGACGCTTTAAAGTGTTCTGGATCATCGTGCTTGCATTCGGTATTTTCGCGACATGCACACTCGGCGCGAGCCCGACGCAGATCATTCTGTTCGCGCAGGCCGCGAATGCGCTGCTGCTTCCGATCACCGGCATCCTGCTTCTGATCGTCGCGAATGACAGAAGTATCATGAGAGAGTACAAGAACAAGACATGGTTTAATGTTCTGGTTATTCTGGTTATCGCGGTATTTATCTTTATCGCGGCCAGAAACATGAGAGCATTTGTCACAGGTCTTCAGGCGCTCATTTCAGGTTGAGTCACCTCATAAGATTAATAGATTCTTCGGAAGCCTGCCGGACTGACAGGCTTCCATTTGTTTAAGTGTTTTTTTGAATGGCTGGCAGCTTTCTAAGTGGGATTTCCTCCGGGAAGCGGCAGCACGCAGATGGATATGGCAATGGATTATAAAATTTTACCGGTAGGCGATTCCGCCCTGACAATTGTATTCGGAAAAGAGATTGATCCGGAAATCAGCAGAATTGTGCGGGGCGCGAGAAAATATCTGGCGAAGAAGAACCTCAGGGGTGTCACCGAGTATGTGCAGACATACGCGACGCTGATGGTGCATTACCGCCCGATCGTGATCGGGTACGATGAGCTCGCGGAGGAGATCGACAGAGAATTATCTGTGATGAACCTGGACAGCGGCCGTATGAAAAAGAAGACAATCGTAATTCCTGTCTGCTACGGCGGTGAGTACGGGCCGGATCTCAGGACGGTCAGCGAGCACGCGGGCATCAGCGAGGAAGAGGTCGTCAGGCGGCACAGCTCGGCCGAGTACCAGATTTACATGCTCGGATTCATGCCGGGCTTTGTATATCTGGGCGGCATGGATAAATCGATCAGTACCCCGCGGCTGAAGGATCCGCGGGAGCGGCTGGAAAAAGGGTCGGTCGGAATTGCCGGTGACCAGACGGGCATCTACCCGCTGGTTTCGCCCGGCGGCTGGCAGATCATCGGAAGGACGCCGTTGGATCTGTACGACCATGACAGGGAGAAGCCCATACTCTATGAGGCCGGAGAATTCATCCGGTTCGTTCCGATTTCCAAAGAGGAATTCGGCGGAATCCGCAGGGCAATCGAAACCAACTCGTATGAGTACCAGTGGATCAGGGAGGACTGACAGGAATGGCAATGCATGTAATTTTTCCTGGTCCCCGCACGACCATACAGGACAAAGGGAGACTGGGCTATCAGAACAGCGGATTTGCGCCGAGCGGGTTCATCGACCGGGTGGCCTCCAGAATGGCGAATGTGCTGGTAAACAACGCGGACTCCGAGGCAGTGATTGAGTTCTGCCTCGCGGGACCGATTCTGCGGTTTGACGAGGAGGTCAATATCGCCGTGTGCGGCGGAGACTTCAGCATCGAATTTGGCGGAACGTCGTATCCGGCCAACAAGGCAGTGCACGTGCCGGCCGGACAGACGGTAACCATCAAGACAGGCAAGGTTGGCACGTTTGGGTCGATCGCCGTCGGCGGCGGGCTGGACATTCCGGAAGTCATGGGCAGCAGGAGCACAAATGTCCGCTGCGGCATCGGCGGTTACAAGGGCCGGGCGCTCGAGGCAGGCGATGTGATTGAACTGCGCCATCCCGGGTACGGAAAGCAAAACCTCTCGTGGAGATGGGTGCCGGAAAGAAAACTCGTCTCCCCGGACGACGAAGATGTCACGAAGGTCAGAGTGATTCCGGGTCCGCAGGAGGATATGTTTACGGAAAATGGAATCCGGACGTTTTATGAGAGTGAATATGTCATCAGCAACCACAGCGACCGCATGGGATTCCGCCTGAGAGGGCCGGCGGTTGAATCGATTAACGGCTGCGATATTTTGTCAGACGGAATCGTAAACGGCAGCGTGCAGATCTCCGGAACAGGAGAACCCATTGTCATGATGGCAGACAGGCAGACCACGGGCGGGTACGCAAAGATCGCTTCGATCATAAATGTGGATATTCCGCTGTTTGCGCAGCTGCGGCCGAAGCAGGTAGTGATGTTTGAGCGCTGCACGGTGCAGGAGGCCCAGAGGCTGATCAGAGAGGCCGACCGGGCGTGGAAGGAGCACTGCAGGAAGCTGATCGGACCGCTGTTTGAGCCGCGGGAAGAGGAATGATAAGGGAGGATAAGCAGATGATTGCAGATTATATGGATTACAGCCCTGCCGAGATGCGGCAGATCATCAGGAGAGGCGAGTACACCGAGCCTACGAGCGGGCTCTGCCCGGGATACGCCCAGGCAAATCTCATTATTCTCCGGAAAGAGCACGCGTATGATTTTTTGCTGTTCGCGCAGCGGAACCCGAAAGCGTGCCCGGTGCTTGAGGTGCTGGATACCGGCAGCAGGTTTACGAAGTTTATGGCACAGGACTGCGACATCGCGAAGGATTTTCCGAAGTACAGGATCTATGAAAAAGGCGTTTGTACCGGCGAGTATACAGACGTAGAGCAGTTCTGGAGCGACGATCTGGTGGGATTTCTGATTGGATGCTCGTTCAGCTTCGAGTCAGAGCTCATTGAAGCAGGAATCGAGATGCGCCACAATACAATGGGACGCAATGTTCCCATGTACATGACGAATATCGAGACGGTGCCGGCGGGCGTTTTCTCCGGGAAAATGGTCGTGTCCATGCGGCCGGTGCCCCCGGAGCAGGTCGTCAAGGCTGTCACGGTTTCGGCGGCGCTTCCGAAGGTTCACGGAAGCCCGATTCACATCGGAGATCCTTCTGTAATCGGCATCAGGGACATCAATCATCCGGAGTTCGGCGATCCCGTCGAGATCAAAGAGGGCGAGGTGACCATGTTCTGGCCGTGCGGCGTCACGCCGCAGTCGGTCGTCATGAACGTGAAACCAGATTTTGCGATCACACACGCGCCGGGGCACATGCTGATTCTGGATGTGAAGAACGTAGAGCTGAAGGAGTGAAGGTGACTTTCTGTGAGGTGACGAATTATGGCAAAAGTAGATTTGAACTGTGATCTGGGAGAGAGCTTTGGCGCTTATACCATCGGCATGGACGAGAAGGTGATCCCGCTGATTTCATCCTGTAATATCGCGTGCGGCTTTCACGCGTCTGATCCGGAGGTGATGAAAAAGACCGTCGCGCTGGCAAAGGAAGCCGGCATCGGCATCGGCGCGCACCCGGGATTTCCGGATCTGATGGGATTTGGAAGGAGAAATCTGAATGTCTCTCCGGCAGAGGCGTCGGCGTACATCACGTACCAGCTGGGAGCACTCTTTGGCTTCGCGAAATCCGCGGGCGTCAGGATTCAGCATGTCAAGCCGCACGGAGCGTTGTATAATATGGCGGGAAAGGATTATGACCTTGCGCTGGCGATTGCGAAAGCGGTGCAGGCTTTTGATCCGGAGATCATTCTGCTGGGGCTTTCGGGCAGCCAGAGCATCCGCGCCGCCCGGGACATCAGCCTGCCGGCGGCCAGAGAGGTATTTGCCGACAGGGCATATATGCCGGACGGAAGCCTCATGCCCAGAACCATGGAAGGCGCGGTGATTCATGATGAGCGCGAGGCAATCGCCCGCGTCGTCCGCATGGTAAAGGAAAACAAAGTCACGGCCAGCGACGGAAATGACATCGAGATCATCCCGGATTCCATCTGTGTCCACGGGGACAACGCGAAAGCACTCGCGTTTGTGACGGAGATCCGGAACGCGCTGGAGAGCGAAGGCGTTGAGATCGCGCCGCTCTCTGTGATCATATGATAAGAAAGTACTCTGTTTCAGAGTATTTCCTATCATACAAAAGCCTCCGGCGGCGCATGACGTCCGCCTGCGGACTTTGATCTAAAGTAATTTCGAACTGATATTTGAGCTGTCCTTCCAGATAAAGGCGTCAGGTCAGATGACTGACAATGATCCAGATGCCTCCGATGCCTACGAAGGCATAGATAACCTTTCCGAAAATGTCGGACGGGATCTTCTTGTGGATATAAAGCCCGAGGAAGGTACCGGCGATCAGAGCCGCGGTACCGGCGCCAATCATCGGAAGATCTCCGGGGTTCAGCCGCCTCAGGAGGAGGCTGATGGTCAATATTACAAGATTGTTTACGCAGAGGAATGCCTGGATGGTCGCCAGGTATTCCTCTTTGTCGTTTACGGCCGGCAGCAGGTACAGCGCAGCGGTCGGGCCGCCGGAGGCGAACAGGCCGTAGCACACGCCGCAGATGGCACCGAGGATCGTGCCGGACGTGGCTGTGGGGCGGATGTGGATCCGGTTTGAGAAGACAAAGAAGAAGATTGCGACCGCGACGAACATGAATCCGAGCAGCAGATACATGAAGTTTGAGTTAACCTTCGCGGAAAGGTAATTGACCGTACCGCTGATTATGGCAGTCGGAATCAGAAAGGGCAGCATGATCCGCCACTGAATGTGCTTCCGGTACCGCAGAGAGATGTAGACCGTGCTGAAGCTCACCAGCAGAATGGACAGTCCCATCGCCTTGCTGTAATCCATCACAAGCGGAAGGAATCCCATGGTAATCATCGTGGTGCCGAATCCCAGCGCGCTCTGGATGCAGGAGCCCGCGAGAATAACAGCCATAATATAGAGAAGCAGTGAAATACCCATATTCATTTGAACCTCCTGCAAACTATTATACAGATGAACAGAAAAAAAAGAAGCCCCTTCGGCAGGTTGAATTCATTGGGTGAAGTGCTATACTAAGAAAGAAGTTCCGTAGAGCGGATCTGCGGATTAAAAGGCGAAATACAAGAATGAGGTATGAAGGGAGAAGAAAATGAGTGACAACGAAAAACCGGATTTTAAGCCATACATTCCGGCAGACAGAGTAATGGCGGAAATGACGCCTGCTTCGGTGATTCTGGGCGTAATCCTGGCAGTGGTGTTTGGAGCGGCGAATGCCTATCTGGGCCTGCGTGTGGGAATGACGGTTTCTGCGTCGATCCCGGCGGCGGTCATTTCGATGGGGATTATCCGCAGGATCATGAAGCGGGATTCCATTCTGGAAAACAACATGGTACAGACAATCGGATCTGCCGGTGAATCACTTGCCGCCGGCGCGATCTTTACGCTGCCGGCTCTTTTCATGTGGGCGCAGGAGAGCAATGAGATCAAGGCGCCCTCATTTCTGACGATCGCGATGATCGCGCTGGCCGGCGGGCTGCTGGGCGTGTGCTTTATGGTTCCGCTCAGAACGGCACTGATTGTGGAAGAACACGGTGTGCTGCCGTTTCCGGAAGGGTATGCCTGCGCGGAGGTGCTTGTCGCGGGAGAAGAAGGCGGGGATAAATCGCACGTTGTTTTTTCGGGTCTTGGCATTGCGGCAGTCTATAAATTCATCGCCGACGGACTCTGCCTGTTTCCGTCGGAGATCCACTGGGAGATCCCGGCGCTCCGCTCCGGATTCGGCGCGGATGTACTACCTGCCCTGGCCGGCGTCGGCTATATCTGCGGCAGAGAAATTTCCAGCTACATGTTTGCCGGCGGTATTCTGGGGTGGTTCGTACTGATTCCGCTGATTTCACTGTTTGGGGCAGACGCCGTGATGGCGCCTGCGGCAGATCCGATCAGCACGCTGGACTCCTTTGGGATCTGGAGCAGCTATCTGCGCTATATCGGTGCAGGCGCGGTGGCGGCAGGAGGAATTATCAGCCTGCTGAAGTCCCTGCCGACGATTATCCGGACCTTCAGCAAGGCGATGAAAGGGTTTGGGCATAAAGAGGCAACCGTAACCCGCACGAATCAGGATATGCCGATGCCGGCAGTGCTGGCAGGCGTCATAATCCTGGCAGTTCTGATCTGGCTGATGCCGGCAATTCCCGTTTCGCTGATCGGAGCAGTTATCATCGTCGTGTTTGGCTTTTTCTTTGCGACCGTATCCAGCCGGATGGTCGGTCTGGTCGGATCTTCAAACAACCCCGTGTCCGGCATGGCAATCGCGACGCTGCTGATTGCGACTTCGCTGCTGAAAGCGACCGGGCACACCGGTGTCGCCGGCATGACCTCCGCAATCTGTATCGGAACGATTATCTGCATTGTATCCGCGATGGCGGGTGACATGTCCCAGGACCTGAAAACAGGTTATATTGTCGGGGCGACTCCTGTGAAACAGCAGTACGGTGAAATCATCGGTAGCATTGCCGCGGCGATCGCCATCGGCGGAATCATGTATCTGCTGAACAATGCGTGGGGATATGGCTCAGCGCAGCTTCCCGCTCCGCAGGCCACCCTGATGAAGCTTGTCGTCGAAGGCGTCATGGGCGGGACACTGCCGTGGGCACTTGTCTTCGCTGGAATCGGCGTAGCCGTCGCGATTGAAATCCTCGGCCTGCCGATCCTTCCGGTAGCCATCGGCCTGTATCTGCCGATTCACCTCTCTACGCCGATTTTTGCCAGCGGACTCGTGCGGTGGTATCTGGAAAAACGCAAAGCGGACAAAGACACACTGGAGCGCGGGACGCTCTACAGCTCCGGCCTGATCGCCGGTGAAGGCCTGGTCGGAATACTGCTGGCGGTATTCGCCGTTATTCCGGCAGGAGAGGGATCGCTCGGAGACGCCATCAATCTGGGCGGAATTCTCGGCAACACAGGCGGACTGGTTTTCTTTATTCTGATCATTGTTTCGCTGTTCCTCTTTACTTTGAGGAAGCGGGGAAACGGGGCAGCGAAGGGCACCCGGGAATGAGGAAGTGATGAAGCGCACAGGCAGGAACAAAAGACAAAAGCAGATACGGCTTTCGCCGAATTATCTGGATATCGTATTTACGCGCGATCCCGATAAGCACTGGGAAACCAGAGAAGACGGGATGGTTGTTGTAGATCTGGAGCACACCGGGTTTTACGCAAAGATCGCACAGAAAGTATTTAAGAAGCCGAAGGTCAGCCACATCGCGCTTGACCGGTATGGGACAACGGTGTGGAACGCGCTGGACGGCCTGCGTTCCGTAGGTGACGTGATTTCTGTGATGGAGGATGCCTATCCTGACGAAAAGGAACGTATGCTAGACCGGACGGTTGCGTTTCTCGGTACGCTGCAGACAAATGGATTTATCAGGCGGCAGGACAAGAAGTGAACGATGCCGGCATGGCAGAAAAGTGAATGCGTCTGCCAGGACGGAAAGTGAATGCCGCCTGGCGGGCAGAGGGAATTGGACAAATGGGAAAACTTACAAATCAGCAGCCGCAGGAGGTATTTCGCTATTTTGAGGAGATCTGCGCGATTCCGCACGGATCGGGCAACACGCGGCAGATCAGCGATTATCTCGCGGGCTTTGCGAAAGAGCAGGGACTCCGGTATTTGCAGGACGCCTGCGGAAATGTCATCATCTGGAAGGACGGAACCGCCGGATATGAAAATTCACCTGCGGTGATGCTGCAGGGACACATGGACATGGTATGTGAAAAGGAGCCGGGCTGCCCGCTCGATCTTGCGCGTGACGGCCTGCAGCTGCGGCTGGAAGACGGCATCATCTCCGCGGAGGGGACGACGCTGGGCGGAGATGACGGAATTGCGGTGGCTTACGCCCTGGCGATTCTGGCGTCAGACACCATTCCGCATCCGCCGCTGGAGGCGGTCTTCACGGTGGACGAGGAGATCGGGATGCTCGGCGCGGCCGCGCTGGATACGGCGCCTTTGCGCGCAAAATACATGCTGAATATCGACTCAGAGGACGAGGGGGTTCTGCTGGTGAGCTGTGCCGGAGGGACAACAGCCGTCTGCCATCTGCCTGTGCTGCGGGAGACCGCGGAAGGAGTCCCGGCAGTTCTGGCAGTCAGCGGCTGCCTGGGCGGTCATTCCGGCGTTGAAATAGACAAGGGCCGGGCGAACGCGAATCAGGTGCTCGGAAGGATCCTTTACCGGATCAGCCGCGCCGCGGATTTCAGGATTGTCTCCGCAGACGGCGGAAAGAAGGATAACGCAATTCCGGCAGAATCGTCGGCAGAGCTTCTGTTTGAGAAGGACGCGGACTGGATGCGGCTGGGATCCCTGGCAGAGGAAGTGAACCGGGAACTGCAGGCAGAATACGCAGCGACAGATCCGGGAATCGTCGTCAGACTGGAGGCGGAAGGAAAGGAGCTTTCCACGCCGGTACAGGCTCTGACGAAGGAGAGTACCCGTGCACTGATCACAGCCCTATACGGTCTGCCGGGCGGCATCCAGCGCATGAG
This sequence comes from Eubacterium sp., assembly GCA_017475785.1. Next base: position 20,210 of record JAFVEX010000011.1, read on the forward strand.
CTTTGATATCGAGGGACTCGTACAGACCTCGCTGAACATGGGGATTCTGGAGACAGACGGAGACGAGGTACGCATGTCCTTCTCCGTGAGAAGCAGTGTGGAGAGCGAAAAACAGGAGCTGGTCAGCAGGATGGA
>JAFVEX010000087.1 GCA_017475785.1 Eubacterium sp.
AAAAACAGAAATCAGGCGGATCTGTATCCTGCTGGTCACAGCATGGATCCTTGTCTGCAGAATGTCTGCGACAGGCGTTTCTGCAAAATCAGTGACTGATCCGCAGAAAAAGGGGAGTTTTATTATTCATTACTATGATGGCGGCAATCAATCGGACCCGGTCATCGGAGCCGTTTTTACTTACTACAAGATCGCGGATCTTGCTCAGAATGTGACAGCCGGCAGTTTTGAGAACGGGTTCATTCCGGTCATCACAAAGGAAAACGGCAAAATGATGCCTGTGAGTACGGATACGGCTGCAGATGAAGTCGCGCAGGCTGTCCAGAAAGCCTACAGGGACATGCGTGCTGTAAAAGGGAAAACCTATACCGGAAAGACCGGAAAAGATGGAAAAGCGGTTACAGAGAACATGGAGCAGGGACTTTATCTGGCTGTGGAGACGAAGCCAGCGGAAAACCACCTTCCATCTGCCCCGTTTATTTTTATGCTGCCGTTTACATCAGAGGGCGGAGATACATGGGAATATCTGGCGCGCGCCGAGCCGAAGCCGGTTCCCTGCGGAAGTCTGATGATTTCCAAAAAGGTAACAGGTTCTGCCGGAGAAAAAGGCAGAGCCTTTCACTTCACGGTATCACTTGGGGCAAAGGGAAGCTTTGCGTATATCCGGTCCGATGGAAAAGAGGGATCTCTGAAGGATGGAGATACGATAGAACTGTCAGATGGCCAGTCGGTTACGGTAAACACGCTTCCATCCGGAACCAGATATGAGATTACTGAAAAAGAAGCCGGAAAGGAAGGCTATACGACATCTGTCAGAAATGAGAAGGGAAGAATCAGAAGCAAAAAGACTGTTCAGGTAGTGTTTACGAACAGAAAAGATCCAGTGTTGACGCCGGAGCCTGCATCTGAAGCAGAAACAAAAAGAGCGGGCAATGTCATGACCGGTGACTCTGCAAATCTGTGGATTCCTGCTGCGATGATGTCAGCAGGGGCATTGGTCCTGACAGTTCTGCTGCGCAGAATGAGAAGGGGGAGAAAACAATATGAGGAAACGTAAACGGAGAAGTGTATGGAGTATATTCCTGATACTGACTGTTGTGCTGACAGTCGTTTTTCCTGCTTTTGCGGCAGGAGCAGCTGTTTCTTCGCAGGCAGAGTCCGGTGCGTATCAGGCGGAAAATGAAATTCTGGTGACGGGAACAGGTGATGCGGCACAAGCCCTGCCGGAAGAAGAAACCGGTCAGGGTTCGAGGTCAGAAAGTACTTACGATGGTGGGGCTGAGCCTGGCGAGAATCCTGGTGAGGAAGCTGTAGATGAGGAAAAGCCTGTATCCGGCGAAAAATCGGTATCCGGTGAGGAAGAACCTGCATCCGGTGGAGAAGCCATGCCGGGAGAAGAAAGCAGAGGGCGTGAAGAAGCTTTAGAAACACCTGAAAATACACAGACAGCCGGTGAGCAGGACAGGCCAGCTGAGGAAAAACTGACGGAAAGCGAGGAAGGGAAGACATATGCGCACAATGAACAAGAGGATTCTGTGGAAATCCCAGAATCAGATGATGACACGCAGCCTGAAATACAGTCTGATGAAGTATCAGAGCCGGAGGAACTGGAAGGGGATACGGCCGATGAAGAGACTGCAGAATCTCTGATGACAGATGACGAGGTACTGATACCGTCAGAACGCGTTGAACAGGAGGATCTGGAGGGGATTCTGGGGAGCGGAATTGACCGTCAGGTTGACCCAGAGCTGGATGCGGTAGAAGAACTGATTCAGACAGAAGAAGCCGACGAGGGTATTTACCAGATGGCAGCGGAGGCTTCCGGCAAGACAGACGACGCGGCGCTGGATGCAGCGGAGGCAGCAGCCGATGAGGATACTGTAATTCCTGAAGAAGTGGAGCTGGCACTGGAGAATGCCGGGCTTTCCGGCTCGCCGGACAATTCAGAGGAACTGGACGAGAAGGGCAACAGTCCGGACCGCGGCACGCTCGAGAGACAGAATGGAAAGTCAGCCGTCTGGGAACCTGCGGATACAAGAGAGGCGGCCATGGCTTACCTGTCTTCATTTGTATTGTCCGAGGTGAAGGATGGCGCAGGTGACTGGGATGACGCGAGGGGATATGAAGCAGAAGGAGATGGCTATGACTGGCAGGGGAATGATTCCGACAACCACAATGCGGTCGTCCGGACGTTTGATCAGGTAACCTATACCTTTAGTTACTCGACTGCGCTCAATACAGAATATATCTATAATACAATCAGCGGGACACGCCTCTATCTGGAGTATTCACTTCCGATGAAAAGCTCAGAGGTGGTTTTTGACACAGGTGCCATGCCATGGCTGCGCGGAGACGGTCCGGACAAAAAGCCGGTAATTTATTACACACTTCCGGATGGAAAGACAGTAACTTCATTGGAAAATGGACAGACAGCGGTTTCGCAGCGGCTTGTCGGTTACCGGGAGCTGCCGGACCGCAGGGATTCGGAAGGCGGGGCATATGATGTTCCCGGAGCGGGGACAATCAATTGTATTCTGTCGGTGCGTGAGGCAGCAAATAAATCCGTAATAAAACCGGAATTTAAAGCCTGGCTGGAGGCGGCCGGGCAGAACGAACACGCGCCCGAAGAGAACAGCGGTATCGTAAGAACTGCAGAGAATCCAAAAGGTTTTGCGGATGTCCGGGTAACCTCCGGGCCGTATGTTTCCATTCATTTTTTGAAGAAGAACTCCTATCCCTGGACCATGTCCCATTATAATACATTCACATGGCGTGACGGATCATTTTCGGAGAAAGCGGGGAAAGGACGTATCAAGGCGCTGTATTTCGAAATAATCGCAGGAAAACCGGGCGGAACTATAAAAGGAACATCACCGATTGACAACACAAAGCCAATTACTGTCAATATGCGGATTCAGGCAAGTGCCTCCGATACTGCAGGCGCGACAGCAGCAGGGCTGTATGACCTCAGAACCGGCGGAATGGGATATGGCGATTATCTGATAAATGACAGTCAGGAAGCAGACGACAGAATCCGGTTTTTCTGGCACGAGAATGGGGAAGCAATGGCGGAAGAAGCACTCGGGCAGGGGCAGAGTATTGGTGCCGGGCCTTCTCGTGACCGGTGGTCCGGAGAAATTAAATCTGACGGGGTACATGCGTCAGACGGACTGTATTCTTTTCAAATACAGAATTTTGAGCGCTCGGGGGCAGGCGAAACCCTGTCCACCGGTGAACTGTATTTTTTTCAGCAGATGAAAGAGTATGGCGACGCGAACATGCACTATTATCTGGAGGTGACTGTTCCATCAATTGAGGCTGTTTCGAAGCTGGGAGGAGGGAACAGGAGCTTTCCGCAGACTTATCTGGACAGCAGCGGAGCAAAACAGGTGACCTCAGAAACGATCGAGAATCATCTGGACGGCTCCGGAACATGGGATTCTCATTTGAATATACACACCTACGCTTCCGGGGACAACTGGAACAAAGATCCTCATTACCGCGCAGAAAGCAGCAACTACTCAACTTCTGCGACAGTCCCGTATGGAAGACCGATCGTACTGTATCAGACAATTACAGTCAAGCCTGCCAGCACTTCCGAACAGGAGCGCTCAAGACTGTCCATCAATCTCTGGGACAACCGCTATGTAACGGTTGATCATGAAAAGGACGGCCCGGATCCGAACCCGGGTGTCTCCTGGATGGGCAGACAATTCGGCGAGAACGGCAGGAAGCTGTATATTGTAAAAAATGACGGCTCAACATGGAGCAGCGCAGATGAGATGAAGTCTGTCAGCCTGCTGACATACCGAGATTTGCTCTATTTTGACAGCTATCAGCATGCTGTATCATTTCTGGCGTCCAAAAATCAGTCAACAGAGAATATCGTCGGGATGGCGGTTGAGTGGTTTGGCGAGCCGCTCGATCTGTTTCAGCAGGTGCACTTCGAATATGCGCTGCAGCTGAAGACCCGAAGTGATGTCCCGGCGGAGGATGTGATTGGCAAAGTTGTGGAGACCACACAGAATGTCATCGGTTTTCGGGATAAAACCATCAGTGCGCAGCGGTCCATAGGAGGAGCGGATGGCACCGGGACAAAACTGACAGCCGCAGAGGTAAAAAACGCCAGAATGATCTGGCCATCCAGGCGTGTATATGACGAAAACTGGGACGCGCTGGGCGATGTCAGCGGAACCAGCACCGGCGCGCGCCAGTACACGCCAACCAGCTGGGACACAGATGGACATATTATAGCTTCTTCGCTAAGTGCGCACAACACGGTACATGAGGGACAGAGTATTTATATTACCGGCTATCAGCTTAAGGTCAGCGCGGCGATTGTAAAAGAAGAGATCGGCGGGATGGCAGAGCCTGCAGTGACCTGTGACCTGAGTGAAAAAGAATCTGTGATTTATGAAGTGACGCCGGCATTTCAGCGGGTATTTGGCGTAACCAATGTGTCAGGTGACCTGTTGCTGCCTGCGCCAAAAGGGCAGGACGGGGCAAAAAATTATACCTCCTTCAAAAATCTGTATGCCAAATAGCTGGACGGAGAAGTTGTGGAGATTCCGACAGATGGATCAAAGCAGCTGATCTCAGATTTTGTAGACGGAGGAACGGGGACATTCTCGGTCTCTTATGATGAGCAGAATAATGATATTCTGAACAGCTATATGAGCGCTGATGACTTCAGAAATGACCAGTATGATGGGAAGATATTCCTGATCAGTCCGAAGCAGAAACCGGCACAGGCGTTGTCGGGGGACAATATCCCTTCACTGACGGCGAAGAATGAAACCAGTCAGGCGCAGCAGTACCAGTTTGTAAAGTCAACGAACGGCGGATATGGAATTCGAAATGTTGCGACAGGAAAGTATCTCTGTGTCCGGAAAACAGGCGCGGCACAAAATATCGTGCCGGGGAACACGGTGATAGCCGAGCTGGCTGACTGGACTACAACCTGGCATATCCTGGAAAACGCCGACGGAAGTGTATGCTTTCTCTCGGGTTATGACCCGCATTATGCAATCAATCTCAGAGGCAGCGGAACGACAGCCTGGATGACGACGTATTCCAGCGGGGAAAACCAGACGAATCTGGACGAGCGCTGGTATCTCACACAGGTTTCCGGCGGGACAGGCGGCGTATCCGTGCATTTTGAAGGCTTGAATGATGAAGCCGGAATGCCGGTCTTTTATCCTGAATATACGCTGAACAAAGCGCAGATTTCTACAGATACCGAAATTACACAGACAGTCTTTGTGGCTGGAGATATGACTGCGGGGATCGGAAGCGCCGCAGATCAGCACAGCGCTTCTACAGGGCTTGATTTTGTGGAAATATACGCAAATGTACTGAAGGAGCTGGTTGATACAAAGACAGTAAAAGTGTCTGAACTGAAAAGCGGAAAGGAACTGATATACACCATACGCTATACCAACCAGTACAAAGCCGATCATCCCCTTTCGCTGACGGATTCAATTGCATTCAGCGGCGATGAAGACGGAACAGACATCAGAAAGACAACAAGCCTGAAGGTAACAGCAGTTTCAGCTGCCGCCGACGCAGGAAGTGCGATTACAGTCAGTACAGCGGCACAGGCAAATGAAAGCAGGAAGATTACCGCGGACGGAACACTGAAGTCAGGAGAAACGGCAGAGATTACATACCATGTGATGGTCGAGAATCCAACAGGAGATACCTACATCCGCAACAGCTGTGTGCAGGAAGATACGTTTGGAACTGTCCGTTCCAACCGGGTGGAGACCTGGATCAGAGGAATGACCATGCAGGCTCGTATTTATAAGAAAGTCAGCAAGGTTTCAAACAGCATTGGAGAAGCACATACCTGGACACTTACCAGTACGATTCCGGAGGATCTGTATGTGGATCAGGATGTTGTCTATCAAATTACCGATCAAATAGATCCCGGAAAAAAACGTCTGGATTTTGCGGGAAACGTCAAAGTCCGGCTGAACAAGGCTTCTGTGGATCCGGACACTTTTGAGGTGCTTGACGGAAATGAGGAAGAAAGCATCCTGCTGACAGCAGAGACGGATTATCTTCTGGAGGCGCCAGGCGATGGGAGTACAGGCGGGACACTCTGTGTGAAAATGGCACCAGAAGGGCTGAAGAAGCTTGAAGAATATGCAAATGATGGTTATATGGTTCAGGTGCTGTATGACACAGCGATAAATGAAACAGCGGAAGCAGCAGTGCATATTCCAAATGACTGTACCCTCGACTATGGTGTGGAAGGAGAATTGCTGCCGCAGGAGAAGAATCCAGTGACTCCTTATGTCTATACTGGCGATATTCCGATTTTGAAGAGAGACGCGGGAACAAAACGCCCGCTGAAGGGTGTCACATTCCAGATCTTTCTTGATGAGAACGGAACGAACCCATTTATGAAAAACGAAAAGCCCTGCAGTATGGTAACAGGAGAAGACGGCAGAGTGCTGTTCCACGGAGAAGAAGACGGAACCTACTACCTGAAAGAGATCAAAACCGTATCAGGCCATGATCTTCTTGCCGGTACGTTTCAGGTGACAGTGAAGGATGGTCTGGTCGGGGACGGATCTGATATTATCGTGGATAACTCTGTCAGTATTCCACTTCATGCAGGCGGAAGCGGAAAGACAGCGTTTGTATCTGCCGCGCTTCTGATGCTTGCCGTCGCCCTGTCATGTGCGGGATGGTTCCGGCGATACAGAAAATCAGGACACATTCGTAATTTTAAGCAGAGCGAATGACAGACGAAGCAAAAAACAGGTTGATATATCGCTCAGATTAATTCCACAGATTGATTCAATCTTGCCGAGGCGGTATGTGACACTGTTGCGATGGAGGTGCAGGCGCCGGGCTGCGTCTTTGACGCAGCCTCCGCAGGCGAGATAAACCTGCAGCGTTTCGAGCAGAGCATTATCGGCATCAGAGCGAAGCTGTGCGACCGCGGGATGAAGATAGCGCGTCAGGTCTTCTTCACCCGCTGCGTGCCGCAGCAGCGTGTAAACGCTGTAGCGGTCAAAGGGATACAGGCGTTCTTCAGGTTCTACCAGAACGCCTGTCTCGAGTGCGTCAACTGCTTCCTGCTGTGCCTGCCTCACAGAAGTGACTGACTGGAACGCGCGGCTGATCCCAAAGCGGATGTCACTGCCTTCCGGAAACAGCTGCAGCAGTTTTGCTGTGTCGCGCAGTTCTTTGGCACTTCCGATCACGGAGGCATTGTCACGCTGAACGATGACGTGGCAGGAAGGGAACAGACGTTTACAGCGCTCAGAGAGCCAGGATTCCTTTGGGAAAGAGGCGGCTTTTCCAGAGGAGCCCGGCCGGCAGTAGACAAGCTGAAGGCGGTCTGGAAAGGGAAGCTGCAGATAGGCCTCGGGCAATGTCTCTGCAGGAGCCCCGATCAGCAGGTTGTAGAGGAAGCTGTGATAGGTATTTGTCCGGTACAACAGATCGGGAGAATAATTGATAATTGAATAGCCGATTACATTATTTAAGACACGAAGCATTTCGATATGTGAAGGGCGCCAGGTATCATCTCCCTCGATCAGCAGAATAAATCCCACCCAGAGATCATGGCAGTAGAGTCTGCTGGAAAATTTTTGGAAGGGCGAAGATTTACAGGTGACTTCGACTGGATCGGAACCGGTCTGGTTCATCTGAACTGATTTCAGAGAGCGGACTTCCGAGATGAATTCATAGTCACAATATCCCTGTTCAATATTATGAAGCCAGAGTTTGTCTGTAACTGGAACCTGGGTCGAGTAACTCCTGATACGGAAGTCCCGGTCGCACAAAATCAGAGAAGCGCCAAAAGACTGCGACGCGATATCAATGAGTGCGTCGACATTCTGTACACGGTCAGCAACACCCATCAGGTACTGCTGAAAATCGTTCCTCTGATGACGCCGGATCAGATCCTGCGCCTGATTAAATGCGAGACCAAAATCTTCTGGAGCAATCATTCCCAGGCAGGCACGAACACCCTCCGGGGATTTGGCACGCAGATCTTCTGCTGTTTCATCAGCACCGGAAAGAATACAGTGCGCTGGCAAAACCGGTGGGATTTGTGAACTGTAACCAAAATACAGAACCGAATTATCAAAACGGCTGCTGTGCGGGTCGAATAACCGGACATCGGTTATCTCGATATTACTCTGATCAGAAATAACCTGTACAGGGCAAATTTTAATCAGTTGCTCAATAATTTGATCAAATCTCATATAATACCGGACGATAATCATGATTAAAACGCGTTGGCTGCATCGCAAAGGATAAAACAATCCTATGGGAGAAGTTTAGTGCACGGTTCACAAAATGTCAACAAACTTTTGGGAACCGGAACCATGGTGTCAAGGAGAAATTCCTACTATAATTAAATTATCTGATATTTTTGCGGAATCAAGAGGAATTGGTGATGATAAAAGGGACTTAATCCATGTGATGCGTGAAAAGTCAGAAGACGATGTGGTTGGCTGCTTCATTTTGATGAGAGGAGGTCAGGATGTACGAAAAGCTATTTGAGAAAGGCCGCATAGGGAATGTGGAACTGAAAAACCGGCTGGTTATGACACCGATGGGAACCAATCTTGCCGAACTTGACGGAACACCGGGACCGGCTATGCTTGCGTATTTTGAGGCGCGCGCGATTGGCGGCTGCGGTCTGATAATGCCGGAGATCTGCCGGGTCAACGAAAAAACAGGAGCTGGCATGCTGCGTCAGATTTCTGCGACAAGTGACCGGCACATTCCAGGACTTGCAAAGCTCGCAGAGACTGTTCATAAGCATGGATCGAAGATTTTTATTCAGCTGCATCATCCGGGGCGTGAGGGCGTTTCGTCACTGATAGGCGGACAGCCCTGTGTATCCGCATCCGACCGTGTCTGTCAGGTGTCGCAGCAGGAAACACGTCCGATGACGCTGGATGAAATTCATGAGCTGGTCGGCCAGTTTGGCGACGCGGCGCTGCGCTGCAAAAAGGCCGGGATTGACGGCGTTGAGCTGCACTGCGCGCATGGATACTTGCTGCAGCAGTTCCTCTCTCCATACACGAATAAACGTGAAGATGAGTACGGCGGCAGCTTTGAGAACAGAATTCGTATCGTACTGGAGATCATTGAAGATATCCGCAAAAAATGCGGCAATGACTATGTGCTGGGCTGCCGTGTTTCTGTCGAAGAATTCCTTGACAAGATCGGCGTCACAGAGGATTACATCCATATACAGGATGGTATCAAAATCGTAAAGACAATGGAAGCTGCAGGCATTGACTTTGTCGATGTCAGCTGCGGGCTTTATGAGACCGGTATCATGAGCGTTGAGCCGATTTCCTTCCCGCAGGGCTGGAGAAAAGATTTTGTCAAGGCCGTAAGAGATGTTGTCGATATTCCGGTGATTGCTGTTTCCGCAATCCGTGAACCGCAGGTCGCAGAAGCATTTCTTGAAGGCGGTGTCAGCGATTTTGTCGGAATGGGACGCACATGGCTTGCGGAGCCGGAGTGGGGCAAAAAAGTTCTTGAAGGCAGAGAGGATGAGCTGAACAAATGTATTTCCTGTCTGCGCTGCTTCGAGACGCTGCTCTCGCTCAATTCGCAGGGTCTGCCGTTTGAGTGCGCGGTGAATCCGCGGACATGTAATGAGTATCGGTATGGCGATCTGGAGCCTGACACAGAAGGACACAAGCTTGTTGTCGTTGGCGGCGGTCCGGCAGGAATGTATGCTGCGCAGACAGCGGCAAAAAGAGGTATCCAGGTTACGCTTCTGGACCGCCAGGAGGAACTGGGCGGAACTGTAAATCTGGCAAAGAAACCGCCGCTGAAAGAGCGGATGCAGTGGCTTGCGGATTATCTCGGACAGGATCTGAAGAAGCGCGGTGTGGATATCCGCCTGGGGCAGGAGGCGACGGCTGACGAGATTGCGGCACTGAATCCGGATGCAGTGATTCTCGCAACTGGTTCTGCTGCTATCATTCCGAAAGATCTGCCGGGTGTCGATGGAAGCAATGTCTACGGAATAGAGCAGGTACTGACCGGCAAAGCAGATCTGGCAGGCAAGAAGATTGCGATGATCGGCGCAGGACTTGCGGGACTGGAGACCGGCGAGTACCTCGGCGAACAGGGATGTGATGTTACATTCGTTGACCTTTTGAAGCAGGCCGGCACAAATGCATACCGCACGAATGTCGCGGACATCATGTCACGTTTGAATAAGATGAAGATCACGTGGGAACTTGGGAACGGTCTGAAGGAAATCCTTGCTGATGGCGTGATCATTGAGAATGTTGACACAAAGGAAACAAAGAAGATAGACGCAGAGGCTGTCGTTCTCTCGCTCGGCAACCGCCCGGATCAGTCGTTGAAGGCTGCACTCGAAGAAAAAGGAATTCCGGTAAAGGTCGTCGGATCTGCGATAAAGGATGGTCTGATCGCGCCTGCGACACGTACCGGTTATGAAGCCGGCGCATCCATCTTTAAGAAAGAAACCCCAAGCTTTGTAATCCCCAAAGAGCAGATGAGCAATTTCGCGAAGGTTTCCCACATGCGCGGACAGGAGGGAATTTATCTGGCTTACCTGACGCAGCCGGAAGCAATTGCGAAAATCCTTCCGCCGCCGCTTCAGTCATTCTCAATCCCAGTGGTTACGCTCTCTGTCTGCCATATCAAGGATCCTACCTTTGCAGACAACTATTATGAGACAATTCTGGGAGTATACTGTACCTATCAGGGTCAGCTGGGCATGTATCCGATCAGTCTGCTGCTGGGTGGAGAAGGCGCAGAGATGGCGACACAGCTCGGACGGGACAATTCGGCGATTCCAAAGAAGCTGGGCGCTGAATTTGTGATCCGCAAAAATGACGGGAAGGTATCTGTTCAGGTTGCCCGCCGCGGCTCTGAAATTGTCAATGTTGAGATGACGCTTGGCAGCTATAACCATCCGCTGACGCATATGCTGTATCAGGCGCCTGCAGCAGGAAAGCAGACAGCAGGCAGCGGCTATTACTTCCATTTTGACCGTCTCCCGGATGAAAATGGTGTCTGGAGATTCACCAATACAGGCCTGATCAGGAATATTGTCAATTATGACTATGAGTCCTGGACGCCGGGCTTTGTAGATAAACTGGAGCTGAACTCCAGTCTGGATGATCCGTGGGGCTGCCTGCCGATTAACACCATTGTCGGCGGTACTTACGCAGAGAATAATCTGCTGATTACAGCGCTCCAGTATCTGGAAGATGTACCTGCAGATGTGCTGATGCCCATGATTATGCCTGCGTGGTATGACAGAACGACATTTATGGAAGGCGGCAGGAAGTAAGCAGATCTTACAAGAGTAAGCAGGGGATTCTTACAAAATGACTTTTCGTTTGGTTTGATTCTTGTTGCGATGTATAAGGAGGTATCCAATGAAGGATTTTAAGGGAAAAACCGCATTGATCACTGGCGCGGCGTACGGATTTGGACGTGAGTTTGTAAAACAGGCTGCAGCCAGAGGCATGAAGATTGCTGCTGTAGATATTATAGGAGACGTGCTGGAAGAAGTGATCCCGATTGCGAAGGAATGTGGAGCAGAGGATATCATCACAATCCAGGCAGACGTCAGCATCTACGAAGAGACGGAAAAGGTTGTTGCTGCCGTTCTCGAAAAATACGGAACAATTGACCTTCTGATGAACAACGCAGGCGTCGCGGTTCCCGGAAATGGAATTAATCTTCCGCTCAGGGACTGGGAGTGGATCGTGCAGACAAACCTGATGTCACACATTTATTTCATGCGTCAGGTCATTCCGGTTATGATGAAACAGGGAACACACTGCAACATCATGAATACCTGCTCTATCGCCGGTATCATCTATTTCACCGGTATGGCGCCGTATTTCTCTACCAAGCATGCCGCGGTCGCGCTGAGTGAGTGCGTCAATTATGAACTGCAGGCACTTGGCGCGGATATTGCAATGGGTGTCTTCTGCCCCGGCTATGTTCAGACGCATCTTGACCACAGCGAGGAATACCGGCCGGAGCGGTTTAAAGACGATTCCGATCCGTATTACCAGAGCAAAGAATTCGCGGAGGGACAGGCAGCGGCCAAGTACGTCATCGAGACAGGCCTTCCGCTGGAGGGATTTGGAGAGACCGTCTTTAAGGCCATCGAAGAGGATCAGTTCTATGTACTGACACATCCGCAGTATGATGGAATGCTCCAGCTCCAGACAGGTGAAAAACTAAAACGCGCCAATCCGAATCTTGCACAGCTGGTTGCTGCGATCAAGGGTGCGTGATGCACACGGCGGTTCCGCGCAAAGCGCGGAACTAGTAGATCGTTCTGCAAATAACTGTACCAAATGACTTGGCTAAATATCCATCTGCTTCATCAGAAAAATTCTTTGCAGAATGAATATTTATCCTGCGTCATTGATCCGGTTATTTCTTGAACGCTCTACAGGTCTCAAGCGGAACCTGACGTACCTTCAGTGTTTTGAAAAGCTGAAAAGCTGGAAAGCTTTTTAACAGGTTCTCTTATAAAAGAGAAGCTGCCGCAGGTCAGTACATGAGGAACGCAGTCAGAAGCTGCCGCAGGTCAGTACATGAGGAACGCAGTCAGAAGCTGCCTCATGACTGGTCTGCGGCACTTGTTTTTGTGTCAACATATCTGACTTTTGCGCAAACCGCGAAAAGATATGGTATAATATGTGCCGGGATGTCTGCGAAGCAGACAGAGTCTTCGAGAGGCTGCGGGCGCGCAGCCAGCTGCTATGCAGACGGAGGTGACATATGTTTGAAAAAATGAAACATGTAAAACTAAACATTACGCTGTCGGCAGTTCTCACGGTGATCCTGGGTGTCGTGCTTGTCATCTGGCCGGGGGAAACTGTGGAAACATTTGCCAGAATATTCGGCGTGCTGCTTCTGCTGGCCGGAGCTGTGCTGCTGATCACCGCGCTGCGGAGCTTCAGACCTGCCCTGATCGGAGCCCTTCTGTTGCTTGCGGTCGGTATCTGGGCATTTGCAAACCCTAAGGCACTGACCTCGATTCTTCCGGTTGCGGCGGGCGTCCTGTTGATAACGCACGGCGTGCAGGATCTTGCGCTTCTGCCTTCGCTGAAGCGGTATCGCGCCGATAAATGGGGTGTGACGATTCTGTTCGCGATATTCAGCATCGGGTTTGGCGTGCTTTGTATTGCGCGCGCGTTTGGAATTGTAAAGCTTCTGATGGTGATTATTGGCCTGATGCTGATTTACGACGGGGTCACAGATATGGTAATTGTGCGGAAATACAATTACTTCCGCCGCCAGAATGAGAGAGAAGAGCCGCCGCAGCATGTCATGATTGACGCGCAGGGCAAAGAATTTCTGGAGGACTCTGTAATCGACGCGGAATTCCGGGAGTACCCGGAAGATGACCCGGACAAGGAGTCATAGAAAGCGCGCATGTATTGCCGGGGCTGCGCGCACACACTGAAGAATAGAAGATCGAGCCTGCGCACACAGCATACATTTTTTGCATGGATCGTTCGTGAGTTCAGGTATGCGCATATACCCTGGAAGGACTGGATGATAAAGAAGAATAACGACATCAGTATTGAACAGAATGGACAAATTACGGAAATGGCACAAAGCAATCAACTCAATTATACTGCAGACAGACAGAAAACCAGAATCACACGGCTGACGTTCATGGGAATGATGATCGCGCTGGGCGTTATCATCAGCCCGATCCTCCGCGTAGAGGGGATGTGCCCGATGGCGCACCTGATCAATATTACCTGCGCGGTATTAATCGGACCGGTTTACGCGTTTATCTGCGCTCTGCTGATCGGTATTCTGCGCATGATTTTTATGGGAATACCGACCGCCGCTCGCCCTGACAGGAGCCGTGTTTGGCGCCTTTCTCTCAGGGATGCTGTACCGTTTGTCGAAAGGAAGGCTGATCTGGGCGTTTCTCGGCGAGGTCATCGGAACAGGGATTATCGGTGCCGTCATCTCTTACCCGGTGATGACGTTTATCTGGGGAAGAAACGGGCTCAGCTGGATGTTTTATGTGCCTTCGTTCATAGCGGGGACGCTGATTGGCGGCAGCATCGCGTTTTTTATGCTGACGAAAATGCAGAAGGCCGGGCTTGTCGCGAAAATTCAGTCTGCTCTGGGATCAGAAGTCTACACAGGCGGGAATGAGGTGTTCAACAATTCTGTTGGAATTGCGGTGCTTGGCTTTATCGCGTATCTGGTGGTTCTGGTCATTGTGAAAAATTTCGTCAGTGAGCCGACAAGCTTTGTCAACAGTCTGAAATATCTTGTACTTGCGGCATTTGTCCTTGCCGGGATTATCTACTGGGCAGTGAATAAAAAGAAAGCCGGTGTATCGTGAGCACGGAAGAATATAAAAACCTGGGTGAAGAAAAACTCCGCAAAATTGCGAAGATTTCTGCGCGCCTGAGAGAGAGGAATCCGCTGATCCACTGCATCACCAGCCCGATCGCGGTCAATGACTGCGCAAACGCCGTTCTTGCGGCCGGAGCCCGCCCGATAATGGCGGAGCATCCGGAAGAAGCGGCAGGAATTACAGCAATTGCGCAGGCGCTGGGCGTGAGCCTTGCAAACATTACCGATGCAAGGGCATCGTCGATGATGCTCTCTGGGCAGAAGGCACGGGAAATGGGGATTCCTTCTGTCATTGATGTCGTCGGTGTTAACTGCAGTCCTCTGCGCATGAAGCTCGCAGAACAGTTTCTGAAGGAATGCAGTCCTGCGGTCATAAAGGGAAATGCCTCGGAGATACGCGCAATTGCAGGAGCGCCTTACGGTGAAGCCGGAATTGACACGGCAGCATCAGATCAGGTCAGCCATGACCATCCCGGATCTATTCAGAAGATGGCTGAAATTGTCCGTCGGTTTTCCAGAGAATGCGGCGCAGTTGTGCTGGCTTCCGGTGTGGTTGATCTCGTCAGCGACGGCAAGGTTGTGTATGCGCTGGAGAATGGATCTGCGCTGCTTGCCAAAATCACCGGAACCGGCTGCATTTTGAACTGCCTTGTCGCGTCATATCTTTCCGTTGGCTCGCCGGCAGAGGCGGTGCTGTATGCCGTCGGTCTCCTGGGAATAGCGGGCGAATGCGCAGAAGAAGCGGAGCGCATTGGTATGAAAACGGAAAAGCCAGACCGGCTGCGCAGGAACGAAAGCCGTCTGCCCGGACTGGGCAGCTTTCACATGTATCTGATGGATGCAATTTCAACGCTGGACGGGCCGCGGTTTTTAAGCCGGGTTAAGATCATGGAAACGCTGATTTAATCCATCACCGCTCAGCTCCGGGAGATTTTCCCGTCAAATGCGTCTAAATTTCTAGAATTAATTAGTGTTTCCCTGGCCGCTGTTCAGACGCATAAATCCAGACATCATGCACCCGCCGGCGGCTCCGGCAGCCAGGATTTCCGGCATCTTTGCAAGAGATATTCCTCCGATTGCGTAGACAGGAATGTGGACGGCAGAAGTTGTTTCCCGGAGAAATGCAAGTCCTCTGCCTGGCAGTCCGGCCTTGCAGTCTGTCTCGTAAATATTTCCGGCAAAGCAGTAATCTGCGCCGCAGGCTTCTGCCAGCAACGCGTCCTGCACAGAATGAACAGAGGTTCCAACCAGCTCAAAATCGGCATGAAAGGACGGCGTTTCGCGGAAGAGCGCTTCCAGCTGCGCAAGAGGAAGATGTATTTTTTTTACGCGCAGAGCTCTGGCCGCATCTGTGAACTGATGAAGGATCAGAGAGACAGAAG
This sequence comes from Eubacterium sp., assembly GCA_017475785.1. The sequence goes on from JAFVEX010000087.1 coordinate 15,765, forward strand.
AAGCCTCCAGAATATCCCTTACTTCTTCTGCCAGGCGAAGATACGCGCCTTCTGTCATGTCTTTTTCCCGCAGCACCAGAGCCTTTGGAGGCTGCGAGAGGCCTGCCAGAAACCGGATCTGCGACAGAAATGCCTGTGCGGGATCCGGTGTATCCTGAAACAGATGGCGCCAGGAGACGGCGATCATATTTGTGTAGTCAGCCGTCATTTGATTAACGATGGGTGTGGTTTTGGAAAGCATAAAACTGACAGCCTCCTGCTGTTTTATAAGTCCGTTATGATCCCTTGACGTTCAAATCATGTCTTAACTTTATTGGAAACGAACAAAATGCATGTGTTTTTGCGTTTACTATAGTATATCAAAAACGAAGACATCAGAGAAGCATCATGAAGCAAGTCGATTTTGAAAGCAATCAGATTACAGGGAATATCCTGCGGACTGCGCTGCCAATGCTGGCAGCGCAGTTATTTCAGCTTCTGTACAATATTGTAGACCGCATTTTTATCGCGCGGATTCCCGGCGCGGGAACAGCCGCGCTCGGCGGAGTCGGGATTTGTTTTCCGATCGTAACAATGATCTCGGCATTCACAAACCTGTATGGATCGGGCGGCATGCCGCTTTTTGCGATTGAGAGAGGAAAAGGAGAGGACGATGAGGCCGGCAGACTGATGGACACGTCGTTTTCTCTGCTGCTGTTCACAGCCGGGATTCTGACGATTTTCGGGCTGCTGTTTGGAGAGCCGCTTCTTCGTTTTCTGGGAGCGTCTGACAACGCGATGCAGTATAGCCTCCCATATTTGCGGATTTACCTTTTGGGCACGGTGTTCACCATGACAGTCTCCGGGATGAATCCGTTTATTAACGCGCAGGGATACGCAGGAGTCGGAATGATTACCGTAATCATCGGTGCCGCCGGAAATCTGATCCTTGACCCGCTATTTATCTTCGGGCTTGGAATGGGTGTGCGCGGCGCGGCGATCGCAACCGTGATCGCGCAGGCCGCATCCATGATTTACTGTCTGCGTTTTCTGTTTGGAAAAACGATACCGATCAGAGTGCATCTGTTTTCTTTCCGGGAATTCTGGCAGAACTGGCGGCGCGCCTGGAATATTATCACGCTGGGACTGTCCTCCTTTGTAATGATGTTTACAAACAGCCTGGTGCAGATCAGCTGCAACAATGTGCTTGCCGAGACAGGCGGGGATGTGTATGTTTCCGTCATGGCGATTATTTCTTCCGTGAGGCAGATGCTGGAGCTGCCGGTGCTCGCTCTTTCAGAGGGATCCACGCCGGCGATCAGCTACAATTACGGCGCGCGCAGGCCGCAGTATGTCAGAAAAGCTATGTGGGTTATGTCACTGCTCGGAGTCGTGTATACATTTGCCATATGGGGAATCCTGACGGTGAACGCTGCGTTTTTTATCCGTATTTTTACTTCGGACAGAACCATTCTTGCTGATGCCATGCGTGGCGTTCATCTGTACTTCTTCGCCTTTCCGTTCATGGTACTGCAGTACTGCGGCCAGACAACGTTTAAAGCCCTGAACAAGAAAAAGAGAGCGATCTTCTTTTCGATTTTCAGAAAAGTTGTCATTGTAGTGCCGCTGACATTTCTGCTCCCTTACGCCTTTCATATGGGCACAGACGGCGTGTTTCTGGCAGAGCCGGTCTCTAATGTGATCGGCGGCACGGCCTGTTTTGTGACGATGATGCTGACAGTTCTTCCGGAACTGCGCAGAATGGAGATTCGTTAAAAAAAGCTTTTCTCCCGTCCAAAACTCTGGTAGAATAGGGAACGTCAATGTGGTTAGTGCTTTAAAACTATTTCGGTGGAATCGATGGTGTTAAAAAAAATCGCCTGTGGCTGTGTTCTGGCAGCGCTTGTAATGACGCTTGGCGCGTGTGGGAGCAACACAGTTTCTGAAAACATAAATGCCGGTAGCGGCCAGACAGATGACGGCAAAGGCAAAGATGGAACAATCAATGAGAATGAAACGTATGAGCTGCAGACGCGCGAGCTTTTCGCGATGGACACGTATATGACCTTCAGTGCATATGGAGCCGAGGCGGAAGCTGCACTGGATGAAGCAGAGGCCGAGATTGTGCGTCTGGATCAGCTGCTTGCGGCAGAATCCGAAACCAGTGAGGTTGCCGCGCTCAATGAAGCCGGAGGGGGAAAACTCAGTGAGGATACTGCATATCTGATCGGGCGGTCACTCGAACTTTATGATGAGACGGACGGTGCATTCGAGATTGCAGTTTATCCAATTAAGCAGGCATGGGGATTCACTGACGAGAATTTCCGGGTACCGTCTGACGCGGAACTGCAGGAACTGCTGCCGCTGGCGGATTCCTCCCTGCTGGAGCTCGATGACGATGCAGGAACGGTTCATTATCAGAAGAGTGGAATGAAAATTGACCTCGGCGGCATTACAAAAGGATATGCGTCAAGCCGGCTTGTGGATATTTTTATGAAGCACGATGTCAAGGGAATGATCAATCTGGGCGGCAATGTGCAGGTGTACGGAGAAAAGCCGGATGGATCAGACTGGCGCATCGCCGTGCAGGCGCCCGAAATCAGTGAAGAGGAGCGGCTGCCCTGGCTGACTGCTTCTGCTTCCGGGAGCGCGGCGCTGGCCGGGATCGACTACATTGGCGTGCTGGAGACTCACGACCAGGCAGTGATTACATCTGGTGGCTACGAGCGGTACTTCGAGGAGAACGGCAGGATCTATCACCATATCATTGATCCAAAAACAGGATATCCCTCCGACTCGGGACTTCTTTCTGTGACAATTGTCAGCAGAGACGGGACAATGGCAGACGGGCTGTCCACTTCCATGTTTGTACTCGGGATGGAAAGGGCACAGGAGATCTGGCGCAGGCACAGCGAAGAATTTGATATGATCCTGATGGATACAGCCGGTGAACTCTACGCGACAGATGGCATCCGGGATCAGTTTATCAGCGACCTGGAGATTCGCTGGATCACAAATGATTAATACTTTATTCATAAATAGTGATACATTTGCGCCCTGTTTTCGCAAGAAACAGGGCGTTTTTAGCGCGTTTTAGAACCTCTTATCGTGATTCTAACGCACAGAATATTCAAAAATTATTCAAAAAAAGCTTGACGATCAAAGATTAGTTCGTTTAAACTACCACTTAGAAAAGAAACAATTGTATCAATCAGTTCCTTTTCTAAAACCGCAGATAGATGAGACGAAATGATGACATATTTCGCCTGTATGACGAGGGTGACCTCGTCATGCTTTTTGTTTAGAGTTAGTCTCAACTACCTGCGAAATATTCACAAGTACCCCGCTGAAACAATCAAAAAATGAAGGAGTAGTGAACATGAAGAAAGCAAATCTGAGCAGGCTGCTTTCGATTACGCTGGCAATGTCCATGACTGTGGGCATGTCTTCTTTTTCTGCTGTATCTGCACTCGCAGATTCCGGGGACGCAGAAAATGAAGCGGTTGTTGCTGAGTCTGCCGCAGAAGAAAACAGTGAATCTGAAGCGGAAGAGATAGTTAACGACGAAACAGTTCAGACTGATGAAGTCGAGACAGTCGTAGAGTTGGAAACAGATGCAGAAGAAACAGGCACAGACGCTGGATTTTCAGAGGGTACTGAACCGTCTGAAAATGTTGAGAGCGAAAATGAAGACACTTATGTTGTTGGCGCTGTGGAAGACAGCAGTGCCGCAGAAGATACGAGTGTGCCGGATGCGTCAGTCTCTGAGGAAGCAGGAGCTGAAAATTCTGGTGAATCTATTGAAATAGAGACAGTGACCAGCGGGCCGCAGAAGGCACCTGCGCTTGTAGATGAGAACGGATCGGGTGAGGAAGGAGATTCCGCCGGACAGGAAGGTGAGGAGAACCCCGCAGAGGATCCGGAAAATACGGAAGAAGACGCGGAATTCTCAGGATATGTGCTGATGAATATTCCGTACAGCGAGTTCTACGCTGCGGAGGGCGTATCAGGGGTTGATGCTGTCAGCTCCGCTACCGTAAAAACCTACAACCAGACTATGGCAGGCGGTTCGTATCATGCCGGGTATGGAGCACCGGAAGACATTTCCGAAGCGCAGATCCTTGGCGTGACCTACCCTGTAAAGGTTTCGGGAAAAGCAGATCTTGAAGGCCTGACTGAAGTCAAGAATGAAGATAAGGCAACGATTTCGGTCGCGGCAGGGAAGAGCGGCCTGACGACCGAAGAAGTTTCAGGAAAAGACCTGCTGTTCGCCAGCGGGACACACGCATA
>JAFVEX010000088.1 GCA_017475785.1 Eubacterium sp.
ACACCGGAGGAAATCGCCCTTGTGTGTCTCTCAACGACACTGGCCACGAATGCCGTGGTAGAGGGGAAGGGCGGCCGCACCGGGCTGATTTATCTCGGCCGCAGGCTGACGGTGGACAAACTGCCCGCAACGGTGGTCAGACAGGCAGGCGGCCTGCTGGATATCAAAGGAAGAGAAGTGGAGCGGATCCGGGAGGATGAACTCCGCGGGATTGTTTCAGATATGAAGGGGCAGGTAGACGCGATCGCGGTATCGGGATTTGCGAGTGTGCGCAATCCGGCGCACGAGCTGGCGGTCAAGCGGATTGCCCGGGAGATTCTGGATGTTCCCGTTGTATGCGCGCATGAACTGAGCGCAAGCCTGGGGTATCACGACCGCACGGTGACAGCGATTCTCAATGCGTCACTGATTCCCAACATCACACATTTGATTGAGGCGACGCATGCCGCGATGAAGCAGCTCGGCATCGAAGCACCCTGCATGGTCGTCTGCGGAGACGGAAGTCTGATGCTGGACGCCGCGGCGATGGACCGGCCGATTGAGACGGTATTGTCCGGGTCGGCGGCAAGCGTAGTCGGCGGCAGATTTCTGACTGGCGTCAACGACGCACTGGTCGTCGATGTCGGCGGCACGACGACAGATATTGCGAATGTAATAGACGGAAGAGTAAAAATCACCGCGTCCGGCGCGACGGTCGGCGGATGGCGGACGCAGCTGCGGGCGGCGGAGATTTCAACACACGGAATCGGCGGAGACAGCTGGATCCAGTATGACAAGATGGGCTCGCTGCAGGTCAGCTCGGAGCGCGTGATTCCTCTCTGTTTGGCGGGGCTGGAAAACCCCGGCATCATCCAGGAGTGGAAGAAGTATCAGCCTCCGAGAGAGCATGAGATCTTTTTTGGCGAGGTGACAGACTGCTACCGGCTCGGAAGCGTTCCGGAACATCCGGACTATGATGAAAAGAAGCTTGCAGGACTGCTGGCCGACGGCCCGCACTCCCGGTTTTACCTCTCGGAGCAGATGGGGCGCGACTACGACAAGATGGATTTTTCCGGATATGTCCGGCAGGGACTTCTGCAGAGATGCTCCCTGACGCCGACGGATCTGATCTGCGCGCTGCAGAAGATTTCCGGAGAGGTCTCGCCTGTTTGTCAGAATCGAGAAGGAGACGTTGGAGAAGACTTCCGAGTGACAGAAGAATACAGGAAGATCATATTGAAAAATACCGCCGGAATGCCTGCGGGCAGCGCGGAAACTGCGGTTGAAGCGGTCAGGATCATGGCGCATCGCACAGCGGCAGAGCCCGTATCGTTTTTAAAAACCTGCATTCATCTGGTGGAGGAGCGGATGCGGATCGCGTGTCTGCAGAGCACGGCGGACTTTGAAAACAGCCGGTTTGATTTCTCAGACCCGGTTGTGCAGTTTATTCTGCAGAAAGAGCATCCGCTTCTGAAGGTAAACCTCTCGTTGAAAAAGCCAATCGTGGCGATCGGTGCGCCGGTGAGAACCTGGCTGCCCGGCGTCGCCGAAAAGCTTGGAGCGGAACTGATCATTCCGGAACACGCGGAAGTGGCGAATGCCATCGGAGCGGCAGTCGGCGAGGTCGTGGCCTCTGTCGAAGTGCTGATCCGCCCGGATCAATACCACAAGGGATTTCTGGTCTACGCACCTTTGGAGACGCTGTGGTATGAGACACTTGAAGAAGCAGAGGCGCGGGCGGAGGAAGAAGCAGAGCAGTCGGTCAGGGAAAGGCTGGCAGAGAGTGGGGGCAGTATATATAAAGCAGGTTTTGCGGACCTCCAGCTCGAAAATACGGGCGGTTCCGACGGCCCAGAGAGAAATAATCGAAGATCAGGCGTTTCTGCAGGGGAAAAGCCCCAGGATGATTCTTTGAAAGAGAATGGTGGATTAATGCCTGACCACTCCGCAGCGGTCAGTGTCAGCAGAAAACCGGTTTACACGGAAAATTTTGGATCAGCAGAGCGCACATTTATAGAGGAGAAGGTAACGGCTACAGCAATTGCAGGCCCGAAGTGGGCAGAACAGGAGTAAGGCATGTTCTGCGGCAATGCGACCGTGGAATTTGACGGAAAGAGCGTTGACATGGACCGTCCGAATCCGTTTGATTACAGCACCTGGTGCCTGCATCTGGCAGCTGGCGGCTCCTGCAGGCTGACCGCGCACGGTCACAGCGAGTTCTACGTCCAGAAGACCTACAACGATAAGAAGTTTGAAAATCATCTGTACACGCCGGATGAGACCGATACCTGGCGCCGCGGCGCTGACGGCGAGTGCGCGGGCTGCATCAAGCGCGATGTCCGCACAAGCTTTGACTACGAAATCAATCCGCTGTCCAATATGGTTCTCGGCGAGGTCATCAATCTGCCGGGCAAGTGGTCTTCCTATCCGCCTCACTCCCATCCGCAGCCGGAAGTATACTTCTATCATTTTGAGAAACCGGAAGAAGGATTTGGCGCTAGCTGGTGTGACGGTGAGATCGTAGAAGTCCACAACAACGGCATGTCCATCATTACCGAGGGTGTACATCCGGTCGTCATGGCGCCCGGCTTCGCGTGCTGCTACGCGTGGGGCATCCGCCACCTGCCGGATAATCCGTGGGAGAAGACCAGAATTGACGATCCGAAGTATGTCTATCTGTATGACAAGGATGCGGAGTTCTGGAGAGGCGAGTGATCCCAAGAGAGACTAATCTCTCAGCAAATAATATGGAACGGGCGGGTGCTGCATTTTTTGCAGGATCCGCCTTTTTTTAGTTTGCGCGCCATGGACGCATTCTTACGGGTAAATGGTTCGAGTACGCACAGGCAACGACGAAGTACATAGTTGAACAACAAAGGGCAAATAAGCAATCAATCAGTTGAAGTACGTTTCACTTCGCTGCTGGATAAAACGCCATAAGATGATATAATAGGCATGTAATCTTTATCTGCAGCTTGGATAAGAAAGGAGCGACAAAATGAGCAAAGTAAATGATTTTCTGACAGAGGCAGGCACATTTTTCCTCGCAACCACGGACGGCGACCAGCCGAAGCTGCGTCCGCTCGGCGCGCACTTTGAGATGGATGGGAAGGTTCTGTTCGGGGTCGGAGATTTCAAGAATGTTTACAGACAGATGGTCGCGAACCCAAAGGTAGAGATCGTTGCCTGCAAGCCGGACGGTCACTGGCTGCGCTACACCGGAAAGGTCGTTTTCGAGACCGATGAGAAATACGCCAATGCCGCACTGGACGCAATGCCCAATCTGAAGAATATTTACAATGAGACCACAGGATACAAGATGATGATGTTCCATCTGGAGGATGCCACCGCAGTGGATATTCCGATGATGGGAGACGGAGAGGATTTGCTTGCGTAAGAATAGCAGAGGGCTGCCGCAGTTTTTTGTGGCAGCCTGCTTTACCTGGGATTGGCATCAATGGGGATGCATTCAAGCAAGATGAGGTGAATGAAAACATAGCCGTGGAGTACCGATAAGGATCCCCGATTCTTTCATGTGCAGGTGGTGTGGGGAGAGATGGCATAGGTAATTTGAAACAGGTTGTTCTCTGTGCTAAAATCGAGATTATGAAGACCAAACATATTATGAGGTTTTGAATATGCTGAATATCATTTTTGGAGACGTGGACAATGCGGTATATCATCCGCCAACGTGGTTCGATAATCAGTATCTGGATGAATGGATCACAGATCCGCTGTCTGTTCAGATGATCAAAGATATCGATCAGTCGGAGGTGATCGGAGCGCATTTAATTGAAAGTCCTGTGCTCGGGCCGATTTCTCCCAGGGAGTTGTCGGGTGGTGTCAAGACATTGATCTTGATGGCATATGATGAGTCCGGAAAACTTTTTAATGCGTCTGCCTGCGGTGATAACTGTGCCCGCTGGATCATGGAGATTGCGCGAAGGAAGGATCTGACAATTAACCTGCACCATGTGATGGATTTCAGCGGCGTATCCGGATTTGAAGCACATATGCTGAATACAGGCAGAGATGTGAAAGACTACGGATCCTATCTGGACGAGGCACTGAGAATAGAAGTGCGCTGAGGACCAGCTGCTGCGCGGCAGCCGGTTCCGGGTTCTGCGATGGAAATTCCATAAAGGGAATATTGTGAAAGGGATTCTATGAAGGGCAGCTATCATATTATTGTACAGAACAATCGTCTGCGGTATGAGATGGATATCCGCAGAAATATCACCATTCTCAGAGGCGACAGCGCCACGGGCAAAACGACGCTGATTCAGATGCTGACGCAGGCAATGAATCTGGGTGAGAACTCCGGGATCGAAGTACGCTGTGAAAAAGAAGTACGCGTACTCGGCGGGCGGGACTGGAAGGTAATATTAAAGTCGCTTCGTCAGCAGATCATCTTTCTGGATGAGGAGAATACATTCATTAAATCACAGGAATTTGCAGAGGAAGTCCGCCGGTCGGACTGTTATTTCGTATTAGTTACGAGAGAGGATCTGCCAAATCTGCCATATGCTGTCGATGAAATTTATGGAATTCATACATCTGGGCGCTATCACGATACGAGGCGCGTTTATCAGGAATTATACCGCATATACAGTGCAGAAGAATTTGAAGCGCCTGTAATTCCAGACCGGATCGTAGTTGAGGATTCCGGTGCGGGATATGACTTTTTCTCAAATGTATGCCGTGAAAAGCAGGTTCGCTGCGAGAGTGCCGGAGGAAAATCCGGGCTAAAAAAGAAGGCGGATAACTGCGGAGATGGAATTACGGTAATGATTGCAGACGGAGCGGCAATCGGACCGGAGATGAACGAACTGTTCCAACTCATGCAGCGTTATCCAAATGTAAAATGCTATCTGCCGGAATCGTTTGAGTGGCTGATTCTGAAATCGGGATTAATCAATGGGAGCGAAATCGCAGAAATACTGAAACGCCCAGAAGACTTTATTGAAAGCAGCTTGTTTTTCAGCTGGGAACAGTTTTTCACAAGGCTTTTGATCGAGAGCACATCCGGAACATTTCAGCAGTATCAAAAAGCAAAACTGAATTCGTATTATCTACAGGATAAGATTAAAAAGAGCATTCTGGAGATAATCGAGGGAGTCAAATTTTCGGAATAAATGTAATGTTACATCTATCTGTCGTTTTTTGTGGCAGTTTGCTTTACCGGGAAGGGGACTATGGTAAACTTATGAAGAGTTATGAAAGATGTACAGACTTATGAAAAGTTATGAAAATAAAAAGTAGTCATGGAAAACCATACTCATTGCCGCGCTGGATTTTTTCCGGTGCGGTAATTTTTTGTCTTTTTTCATTTTTCCTATTGCAATCCTGGCATAAGTGTGCTATTTTATTACTACGACAGACGTAGTACGACAGACGTTGCAACGGCAGACAAAGCAACGACAGATGAAGTAACGACAGACGGAGCAACAATAGACAAAAAAGATAGACAGAAGAGAAATAGAAAAGAAACAGAAGAAAACATGTCTGGCCGTTATGGTGAAAAGTTGCAGAAGGAAAGCGCACAGCAATTAACAATTCAGAGATCCCATGGTGGTTTTTCAGGGGAAAGGAAAAGGCAGGTGATGGCATATGAATATCAGCAGTGATGTCATCCGCGGCTACAATGACACGATCATCCTGTATCTTCTGATGGACGCCCCCTCATACGGATATGAGATCTCCCGCAGGATCCGGGAGATGTCCGAGGAGAAGTACATCATCAAGGAGACGACACTCTATTCCGCGTTTACGCGAATGGAAAAAAACGGGTATATCGAGTCGTTTTACGAGACGGCGGAAAACGGAAAACGGCGGACGTATTACCGGATTACGGAAAGCGGCCGGCAGTATTATCTGGATAAATGCGCAGAGTGGAAGCTGACGAAGGAAGTCGTAGAGCGGTTTATTATCAGCGCGTTGACGGATCCAGGAGAGAACTGACTGCTGTAAAGGATTTGCGAAGCATCTCTGAAAGCAGAGAAGAATTGCGAGACATGTCAGTGCGCAGATCAGGAAAGCATTTCGCAGGAAATGACAAATAATAAGTATGGAGGGATTTGATCATGGAAACGATCAGAAATTATCTGGAATCGATGTTCGCGACCCTGCCGAATACGGCGGAAGTGCTGCAGGCGAAGTATGAGCTTGGTCAGATGATGGAAGATAAATACACAGAGCTGCTCAGTGAGGGCAAGGCGGAAAACGAGGCGGTCGGCATCGTCATCTCCGAATTCGGAAATTTGGAGGAGATTGCGGAGGCGCTCGGAATTCAAAACGTCCTGCAGAAGCGGGAGCAGGATCCGCTGGATACGGTCTCCATGGACGAGGTCCGCGGATTCATCCAGGACTCGTCGCGCGCGGGCTTTCTGCGCGGACTCGGCGTGCTTCTCTGTATCTGCTGCCCGGTCGGAACAATCCTGGCGGCTGACAACACGGATAAAGCAATGGCGATCGGCGTGGCGCTGCTGTTTATCGCAATTGCGGCCGGCGTCGGGCTGTTCATTTACACATCCATTTACATGAGCAGATGGGATAAAATTCTAAAGCGCCGCTGCCGGATCGACTATGGAACAGCCTCCTATGTCGGTGAGCAGAAGCAGAGCTTCCGCAGCACGCGCGCGCTGATGCTGACGGTCGGCGTCATCCTCTGCATCATTTCGGTCGTGCCGGTCTCAGTAATGGGCCTGATCAGCGCCAGTGACGGGATGACGGGATATGGTGCCGCGCTGATTTTCGTCTTCGTCGGAATCGGCGTCATGCTGATCATCGCGTCTTCTCAGAGAAATGGCGCGTACAGCACGCTTTTGAACCTGAATGCCCCCGGAACGGTCGGCGGCACCTACAGGAATTCGGACGGCGAGGAAGAGGTTTACTATGAAAACAAGACAGTCGGCGCAATCATGTCTGTCTACTGGCCGACGGTTACCTGCATCTATCTCGCAGTCAGCTTCCTGACTTTTGCATGGGGCATCACGTGGATTATCTGGCCGATCGCGGCGATCATTGAGACGCTCATCAAGAAGACACTCGGGACAGCCGTGTAATTTATCGTGACGAGGCGTTACAGGGGACGGGTTTATCAATGCGGGTAAAACGCCTGATTAAATCCAGAAGAACATAGAAACAACACAGAAATTAAAGCAGTGCATGAAATATAATACGATAAAGCGTCAGTCAGGGGAAAAAGAGAGGAAAGAGCTATGCGTAAAACCATATATCTCATCATCATTACACTTGCCACAGTTGCGTGTATTATTTTGGGCGCGTTTCACTTTATCGGCGGATTTGCGGACGGGTTGTTCGGCGGTCTGTTTTCAAAGGGCTCCGCTGTGTCGGAGGTCTTGTTCGATGACGGAGCATCGGAAGGAATCACCTCGATCCGGATGGAGGGAGAGGTGATGGAGGTCAACCTGCAGACCGGCGACAAATTCCAGATTTCATACAAGGGAAACAAGGATCTGAAGCCGGAAATTCAGGAAGAAGACGGCGCGCTGACGATCATTCAGAAGGGAAAGGCCGGAAGACACTGGTTCGGCATCAACAATAACCGCTGTGACCTGACCGTTGTAGTTCCTGCAGATCAGGAACTCGAACAGTTATCCTGCAATATGAATGTCGGCGACTTGAATTTTTCCGGTGTAAAGTGCGCAAAGACGGATCTGACGGCAGACGTCGGGGATCTGGACATCTCCTCGATGGAACTGGGAGAATCCAGGATCCATATGAATACTGGTGATCTCGATGTGAAAAACTGCACCTTCAGCGCGCTTGATATCTCAAACAATGCAGGCGATGTAGAGGTGAAGACGATTGATCCTGCAGAGTCATACAGTCTGGATCTGAAGACTGACATCGGTGATGTCGAGATCAGTGGCAGGGACGTAGGGAAGTCATACATGCAGGATGCGGACGGCCCGAAGATCACGATTCGAAATAATGTGGGAGACATCGAGGTTTCCCGGGGTTGATCCGCATGCCCTGTCAGCTCTGCTCCGCGATGACAAATGACTGTGCGCCCAGACAAAGAATCCCGTCAGAAAAATGTCCGCTGCCGATCTGAAAGAGAATGCGGCGGGGTGATTCCAGCTGCACTTCCCGCCCGCACCCATCCGGATTCACTGCGCAGATGAGATTGCCGCGCCTGTACACAAAGGGCTGAGCAGGCTCAGCGTTCAGCACTTCGAATGATCCGCCGGCGTGCAGTTCCTCCTGTTCGTGACGCAGCCAGATCAGTGTCCGAACTGTCTGCAGAAGAGATGCAGGAACCTGCTCCTGTCCTGCAACCGTCGGTGCATCGGGCGCACGGTCAACCGGCAGGTACAGGCTTTCTGCCGGTGCCTCTGAGAAACCGAGATTAGGGCCCGAGTGCCACTGCATCGGCGTTCTGGAGCCGGTGCGGTGATAGCCGCCCTCCTTCGTCGGGAGCTCCAGATGCCGCATGCCGATTTCGTCTCCATAGTACAAAAACGGCACGCCGGGCAGCGTGAACAAAACGGCGTAAGCCAGTTTCAGTTCGGCCTGTGAGAGGGTGTGTGCCGCGCGGATTGTATCATGGTTTCCGGTGATCATGGAGATATGTCCGAGATTCTTCGTGTCCTGATAGCGTGGCAGGTATTCGTTCAGAAATCTGCAGATTGAGCCGCCCGCGTCCTTTTTGAAATAGCTGCGGTCCTCGCCGTCTGTCTCGTAGTCCCGCATCAGGGAATTATAGGCGTTCCCGCTCCAGTCCAGATAAAAATCGGCATTGAAACCCGCCCGGAGCGCCTGCCCCGGGATGCCCCATTCCGAAACGAGGACAGCGCCCGGGTATTCCTCGTCCAGCATTTCCCGCATCATTTTCCATACAGCACAGGTTCCGGACTTTTGCCCGTCGTCATTTTTGACAAGCGAATCGGCCATGTCTGCGCGAAATCCGTCGCAGCCCTTCGAAAGCCAGAACCGCATTACATCAACAATCGCCTCACAGGTTGCCCTGACGGAAGGGTGATCCGGTGTGTGCTGCCAGGGCGCCGCCGGGTGCAGAAAGCCGTAGTTCAGAGCCGGCTGACACTTGAAAAAATTGACGATATAACCGCCGTCGCGCGCGCACTCGCCGCGGATACAGGTCAGATGATCAGCATCCGCAAGCCAGCCGTCGGTCCAGATGTAGCGGTCGTCGTAGGGCGTTCTCGACGCTGAGCCGCTGTGCAGAAACCAGCTATGCTCCTCTGAAGTGTGTCCGGCCACAAGATCAAGGAGTACATGCATTTCTTTTTCATGCGCCTCACGAAACAGGGCGCAGAGATCTTCGTTCGTGCCGTAGCGCGGCGCGACCTTTTTATAATCCCGCACATCGTAACCGCCGTCCCTGAACGGGGAATCGAAACAGGCGTTGATCCAGATGGCGTTGCAGCCAAGAGAGCGGATATAATCCAGTTTCTCCCGGATTCCGTTGATATCACCGATCCCGTCGCCGTCAGAATCGCGAAACGACTGCGGATAGATTTCGTAGAATACGGCGTCATTTAACCAGTTTGCTGTCATTTGGTTCACCTTTTTCGGAAGCTTCCACATTCGACGGGATGATACGCGCAGCATTTACCGGACCTGCCGATTCGCGCTTCATCAATTCCGCGTGCAGCTGCAGTGTGCTGAGCGGAACACCGGAGAGCTGACTGTAAAGTGCGTAATAAGCGCTTTTTCCGAGATCGAGCCGGTTCTGGCGAATGGTGGCGAGCGGAGGGTTTGTGTGCTGGCACAGCGGAATGTCGTCAATACCAATGATGCTGAGATCCTCCGGAACACGGATCCCGCTCTCCGTACAGTATGTAAGGAGTGCGTCAGCCAGAAGATCGTGGCTGCAGATGACTGCCGTGCACCCGCCCTTATAAAGACGCTCAAAATGCCGCTCCAGACAGACGGAGGCTCTGTATGCGGTGCCTGTCAGACTGCGCTGCGGCTTCAGTCCGTTGCTGTGCATTGCCTGAAAAAATGCGGCATGACGAACGCCGAATACATAGGAGCGGGGTTCTCCCCCGAGGTATCCGATCGTGCGGTGTCCGAGCTCTTTCAGCCATGCGACTGCAAGATTCATCCCCTCCAGATTGTCAGTGCCGACAGAGGTGACATAGGGATTTCCGTATGTGGGACAGTCATAGAGCACGGTGGGTGTGCGGCAGGTTTCAAATTCTTTCATCCAGGGTTCTTTTGAGCCGATGCCGAGAAAGAATGCCCCGCAGTAATTCTCTCTCAGCATGTAAGTGTCATAGGAACATGTATCCTGGAGTTCTTCCGGGAAATTGATAACATCCACATGAAATCCGCCCGGTTCTGCCAGCTTGCGGAAGCCGAGAATCATTTCCGACCCGAAATCATCCGGCCGCTGATACGCCATATGCTCAATCATAATGCACATCCGCCTGCTCCGTCCGCTTCGGGGCAGCCGCGAATAACCCAGTTCTACTGCTGTTTCGAGAACCGCTCTTCTGGTCGCTTCACTGATGTCGGCGGCACCGCTGAGCGCCTTTGATACGGTTCCTTTTGAAAGGGAAAGCTTCCTTGCAATATCTTCCATAGTTGCCATATCGTTCATTGTCCTTTCTGGAGAAAAGATCTGTCTGCAGAGGGTGTTCGGAATAAGAATTGAGACCCGCTGATGAGTTAATTATAATATGCGCTTCCCGCAAATGCAACCAACGCAACAAAAAACACATGTTTCGTAAATGGCCCCAAAGGGCAGAAGGCCTTATTGACAAAGGGCATGAAGGGGGATATAATCGGAGTAACGAAACATTACGAAATATAACAATAAATCAGAAACCGGAGGAACGGACAACTGAGATTTTGCAAGGAGGTAAACGGAATATGCGGGGGAAGAATAGAAATATTCCATGCAGACGTCTGCGTTCCACGCTGCTGGCAGCAATCATACTGCTCGGAAGTGTCTGTGCGCTGGCCGGCTGCGGGAATGACAGCGGTTCAGACGGCGGTGCCGCATCCGTGCGTCTGATGGTCTGGTCGCCTTCGGAGGACCAGTCCAGAGACAGCGGTGAGTGGCTGCAGACATGCTGTGCAAATTTTGCGGCAGAGCATCCGGAGTGGGATATTACATTTGTTTACGGCATTGCGGATGAGGCGACTGCGGCGAGCTCCGTTGCGCAGGATCCGGAGGCGAGCGCGGATGTGTTTTTCTACGCGAATGATAATATTACCACGCTGACAGACGCGCAGGCAGTTGCAAAATTCGGCGGTAAATATGAAGCGATGATCAAGTCGGATGCGAGTGAGGCAATTACAGATTCTGTGACGCTGGACGGATATCTGTACGGTGTGCCGTTTACGTCAAACACCTGGTTTATGTACTATGATAAGCGCGTTTTTTCTGAAGACGACGTGAAGAGCCTGGAGTCCATGCTGGAAAAGGGCGTTGTCTCGTTTCCACTGACAAACTCGTGGTATCTGCCTGCTTTTTATTTCGGAAACGGCTGCACACTGTTCGGTGACGGAACACAGGAGGAGCTCGGCTGCGATTTCGGCGGAGATAATGCGGTTGCCGTGACAGAGTATCTTGTAGATATCGTAAATAACAAAAACTTTGTTGTGGATGCAGACGGCTCCGGTATGGCCGGACTGCGTGACGGATCGATCAATGCGCTGTTCTCCGGCTCATGGGATTACAACAGTGTCAGGGAAATTCTGGGCGACAATCTCGGCGCGGCGGCACTTCCGACCTATCAGCTGAACGGAGAGGCAAAACAGATGTATGCCTATTCCGGTTCAAAGGCGGTCGGTGTTAACGCATATTCTGAAAATATGGTACCGGCCGTTGAACTCGCGGTATATCTCGGATCGGCAGAGGCGCAGAAACTTCACTATCAGCTGCGTTCGGTGATTCCCTGTTCGATCGAGCTGCAGAGTGACCCCGAAATCTCTTCAGATCCGGTTTTCTCTGCACAGAACGAGACCTTTGATAACACGTCCATCCTGCAGCCATTTGTCCCGGCTATGGGAAATGTCTGGACGCCGGTCGAAAATATGGGTAAACTGCTCCGGACCGGGACGGTCACGCACCAAAACGCGAAGCAGCAGACAGAGGATATGAACGATGCCATGAACAGCAACGGTATCGGTTAAGGAGGTGCACATGAAAGAACAGACAATTCCTCAAATCAAACCGGCATCTGAGTATGCTGTTCTGGAAGCGCTCCGAAACGGCAATACCGGAACGAAATTGTCCGCGCTGATCATGGGACTCGGCAACATTCTGCACCGGCAGGTGGGCAAGGGTCTGATTTTTCTCGCCACGGAGATTGCCTGGCTGATTTTCATGATCCGCTATGGATTTCACAATATCGCCATGCTGCCCGGTCTTGGGAGTGTCGAACGGCAGGAAATCTGGAACGATGAGCTGCAGATGTACCTGTACACAAAGGGAGATCAGTCCATATTGATTTTGCTGTACGGAGTTGCGACGCTGCTGCTGGCGCTGATCATGTTCTGGATCTGGCGCGGCACCGTCAAAAATGCCTACAGGGCGGAGTTGCTGGACCGGCATGACCACCACATTCCGACGCTGAAAGAGGATCTGAGGAGTCTTCTGAATGAAAACCTGCACAGGCTGCTGATGACGCCGCCGATGTTTTTCATCGTCGTACTGACCATATTGCCTCTGATTTTTATGATCTGCATGGCGTTTACCAATTACAGCAAGATCGATAATCATCTGGTGCTGTTTGACTGGGTCGGTCTCAGAAACTTTGCAACGCTGTTTGACGGCAGTTCCGTACTCGGAAGCACTTTCTGGAGAGTCCTTCTCTGGACGATCGTGTGGGCATTTTTTGCTACATTTTCCAACTATTTCTTTGGAATGATCCTCGCACTTCTGATCAACCGCAAGGGGACGAAGGGAAAGGCGTTCTGGAGATTCTGCTTCGTGCTTTCCTGCGCAGTCCCGATGTTTGTCTCTCTGCTGATTATGCGAACAATGCTGCAGCCGGAGGGCGCGGTCAATATTCTGTTGCGCAATAGCGGACTGATTCCCGCGGGCGCCAGCCTGCCGTTCTTTACAAATGCGACGTGGGCAAGGATAACGGTCATTGTGATCAATATCTGGGTCGGCGTGCCATATACGCTGCTCCAGCTGACCGGTGTGCTGCAGAATATTCCGGGCGACATTTATGAAGCTGCGGATATCGACGGTGCGACTAAGGTACAGCAGTTCTTTTCAATCACGCTGCCGTACATGTTTTATGTGACGACGCCGTATCTGATTGCGACCTTCACGGCAAATGTAAACAACTTTAATGTCATTTATCTGCTTTCCGGCGGAGATCCGGTCACAAACCTCTCATCGACGGCGGGCGATACCGATCTGCTCGTCACATGGCTGTATAAGCTGACGATTGAAAAGCGGTACTACAACATCGGTGCCGTCGTCGGCATTCTCACCTTTGTGATTCTGGCGGCAGGCTCACTGCTGACCTACAGGAACAGCAAATCATATAAAGAGGAAGGGGGATTCTGATCATGAAAAAAGAGACGAGCGCAAAAGCAAAGCGCACAAGGCAGAATGTCATTGTCCACATCATCCTCGCTGTTCTCGCCGTAATCTGGGTATTTCCGATTTTCTGGGTTGTTCTGACGAGCTTCCGGGCGGAAAAAGGATCCTATGTGTCCAGCTTCTTCCCGAAGTCCTATACGATCGCAAACTATGTCCGGCTGTTTACAGATACGACGATTCTGAACTTCCCGAAGATGTTTGTGAACACACTGATTATAGCTGTCTTCTCGTGCATCCTGTCCACGTTTTTCCTGCTCAGTGCATCCTATTGCCTCTCCAGACTACGTTTTAAGATGCGAAAGCCGTTCATGAATATGGCAATGATTCTGGGACTTTTCCCCGGATTTATGAGCATGGTGGCGGTCTACTTTATTTTGAAAGCTGTCGGGCTGACAGAAGGCTCATTAATCAAACTTGCTTTGATTCTCTGTTATTCCGGCGGAGCCGCTCTGAGCTTCCAGATCGCCAAGGGGTTTTTCGATACAACGCCCATGGCGCTGGACGAGGCGGCTATGATTGATGGCTGCACGAGATGGCAGATTTTTACAAAAATCACGCTGCCGCTGTCGAAACCGGTCATTATCTACACGATTCTGACATCTTTCATCGGTCCCTGGGTTGACTTTATCTTTGCAAAGGTCATCTGCCGCGCAAATGCCGACCAGTATACGGTCGCCATCGGTCTCTGGAAGATGCTTGAAAAGGAGTACATTGACAACTGGTATACCTGCTTTGCCGCAGGAGCAGTGCTTATCTCCATACCGATCGCGATTCTGTTCCTGAAGCTGCAGAAATACTACGTCAATGGACTCAGCGGAGCTGTAAAAGGCTGATCCCTCCCGGTAATGCCTGGTGTATGGCGCCGCAGATCCGCGAACATGACAGAGGGGCGGTTTTTTGCCACATTTGAAAATGTGACAAAAACCGCCCCTGTCATTTATTCAAAGATCTCGAAGCTCTTCTGCAGTATCGGATCTGTGTACTTCGTGATCGAAGTGTAGATCGGCAGCATCTTCTCATAGACAGCCGCGTTTTCTGCGATCGGTGTAAAGGTGTCTTTGATGCGCACCATGTTTTCGATGGCGCTGTCGAAGGAGTCATATACGCCCGCGGCGACTGCCGCGCAGATGGCGGAACCGAGTCCGGCCGCGCCGTTCACTTCGTTCCGGCAGACCGGCATCTGAAATACGTCGGCGAAGATCTGCATAAAGAGATCGCTGTTGGAGCCGCCGCCAGTGATGATGATCCGGTCAAGCGAGGCGTTCACTTCGCTGCACATGTCCTCTACATGCCCCTTCATGGTCATTGCGATAGCTTCCAGAATGGAGCGGTAGATGTGCGCGCGGGTGTGTCTGCCGTCAAAACCGATCATGATACCTTTCTGGTAGCGCGCGTCCACGTTCGCGAGCCAGTTCAGCACCGTCATCAGACCGTCGCTTCCGACCGGAACCTGCTCCGCTTCTTTCCCGAGCAGCTCTTCCGCCGACATTCCCTGTTCGTTTGCCAGTTTCTGATAGCCCTCGCCGAGCACGTCGCGGAACCAGCTGACAGTCCACATGCCGCGGCGGATGCCGTTGCTGTCGTACAGGTACTTGTGCGGCATGCTGGAGAACTTCGGCCATGCGTATGAAGTTCCTTTCAGGTTCTCGGTGCCTTCCATCATGGCAGTTGTGTAGGTGCCCAGAGAGATGCACGCGGTTGTCGGACCAGTGCATCCGGTGCCCAGGCCTTCCACAGCCTTGTCATTTCCCGTTGCGACGACCGGAACACCTGCAGGAAGCCCTGTCGCTTCGGCTGCCTCCTCTGTCACATAGCCGAGGATTTCGCCCGGCATGACCAGATCGAACAGCATATCCCGGGTCAGACCGGTCGCCTCATAATCAGCCGGATCATCCGACCACTTCCAGTTGTCCACATCAATCGGCCAGTTATATTCATAATTGGAGATCGTATCTTTCTTCTCGCCCGTCAGCCGGTGCGTGATGTATCCAGAGGACGCCACGGCGTATTTCACGTCCGGATTTTCCTCCACATAGGGCTGTGCCATGCGGATGTCCATCCAGCTCAGCGCCGGCTGCGCCAGCGAGCCGTCCTCTTTCAGATAAGCGCGGCAGCAGCGGATGGTGCACAGGCCAATGCCGATGATGTCGGCCGGATCACCCTCAAAATGTGCCATGCAGTCTTTGCCGGCAGCACAGATCGCGTCCCACCAGTCATCGTCCGGATGTTCCACATAACCGGGCTTCGGCAGAATGTAGGGACGAAGCGGCGCCTTGCCCTCACACACGATCGTTCCCCTGGTGTCAAATATCGTGATTTTGGCGCTCTGGGAACCCTCGTCAATTCCAAGTAAATATTTATTTCCCATCTTGTTTTTTCCTTCCCTGCTTAATTGGTTCGATACAATCGCTCATGACGAACATCTTCAGCAAATTCAATCTCAGGTGCTTTGAGACGGCCGGTACTTGCTGAATAAGGATTTTCCTTGCGAAGCTTATGTGCCGCTGCCAGTCGAAAGCAGCGAGAGTATTCCTGAGATGAATTGTTGAAGAAGCACGTCATTTAAGCAGGTTTATCTTACCAGATATCCTCCGTCGACGACGAGCAGCGTTCCGTTCACATAGTCGGCTGCCTTACTTGCCAGGAATACCATTGCGCCCATCAGATCCTGGCGCTCGCCCCAGCGGTCGGCTGGAATGTGCTCTTTGATCTTGATGTACTTCGGATCATCCTCGTTTCCGCTTCCCGTTCCGGCTGTCATGGCCGTCTGGAAGTAACCCGGCGCAATGCCGTTGACGGTGATGCCGTACTGGCCGAGCTCATCCGCATAAGCCTTTGTCAGACCCATCAGGCCTGCTTTCATTGCAGCGTATGCCGGGGAGCCGAGCCCGCCGAGGAAGGAGAACAGGGAGCAGATGTTGATGATGCGGCCGCTTCTCTGCGGGATCATGTATTTTGCGACTGCGTGGCTCAGGTCAAATGCGCCGGTCAGGTTGATCGCGATCATCGGATCCCATTCTTTGCGGGTGAAGTCCAGCACGTCCTTAATCAGGCAGATGCCCGCGCAGTTGACGAGAATGTCAATGCTGCCGAGCCGCGCGACGCACTCATCGGCAACCTTGTCGCAGATACCGTCTTCCGTAATATCGCCCAGCATGAACTCATAGCGGACGCCGCAGTCCTCGATCATCTTCTTCGTCGTTCCGTCGTCATCAACTGCCGCGAAGACAAAGATATTCGCGCCTGCCTTTGCCAGAGCGAGGGCAAAGCCCTGTCCGAGGCCGCTGACACCGCCGGTCACGATTGCGTTTTTGCCCTTGAGTGAAAAGAAATCCATACTGAAGTCGTTAATATTTCTCATGATGATTCTCCTTTTTTATCTATGATAATTGTTGATGTGTAATCTGTGTACTGGATTGTGCTGATTCAACTATACCGTGAACAGACTATTCGAATCCCTGTGCTCTATGTGAGCGTAGTCGTGACAGAACGCAGAATCCGCATAATCTGCGTACCGTATTATATCGAATATTATCGAATATTGCCGGGTACTGGCATATATTATAACATGCGTTTGTCATGCGACGGGCTGCCCGTTTGTCTTCTTGATAACGCGCGCCAGCACGATCGAGAGGACGACGCAGAGTGCAGCCGCGACTGCCGCGTAAGCCCATGTCATCTTGAAACCTGCCGCGCCGTATTTATCCATCCAGGAACCGACCAGTGTGTACATGAACAGGTCCGGAGCATAGCCGAGCGCGGACGCGATGCCGGATACGCGGCCGGAGAGTGCCATCGGGATGCCCGCATCCTCGTGAATCGCGAAATACTGGCTTCTGACTGCGTAGATGAAGATCAGGCCCATCAGGAAGTTCACGATGACGGCCATAACCATGCTCACATTGACCGGAAGCAGTATATAGAGGATAAAGGAAACCGCCAGCAGCGCGGCGCCGCCTCCGACGACCTTAATGCGGGAGCGGAGCTTGTCTGCCAGGAATCCGCCGAGGATACCGCCGAGACCCTGCAGCAGGTAGCGGATACCGCCGAGGGTGGAGCCCATTGTAGCGGAAAGTCCGTAATAATTAACCGCGTAGGTGTTTACATAGCCGATCAGTCCGTAAACGCTGTATGCTGTGAAGATGATGCCGACCAGCAGCCAGACGCGCGGGATCGCGAGGCACTTAAACAGGTTTTTGGTCAGTTCGATGACGCTTTCCGGTTTTTCTTTCTTTTCATTTTTATCATCACGGATGAAAATGAAGTTCAGAACGCCGATCACGATGTCGACGGCGGCGCAGACCTTGATTGCCATCGAGGCGCCGACGATTTCTGAAGAAGCCGCGAAGTAAGCGTACGCGCCGGTCATCGCGAAGACGACGATCGCGTTGATGATGCCGCGCAGGCCTTCCTGGAAACCGAAGATACGTCCCTGCTCCTCCGGCGTACCCAGCGCGCGGGTTGCCTTGATGCAGGCGGACCAGTAGGTAATGATGCTGGTGACGCCCATCAGGACGAAGATCAGCCTCGCCGTATTATAGCTCGGGAAGGTTGAGAACCAGAGACCCAGGAGTCCAGTTCCGATGAAGGATACCGTCAGCATGATCCGCGGGGAAAAGCGGTCCGCGATCGCGCCTCCGATAAAGTAGGAAAGGGTTGCCATGGTCGCGTATCCGGATGAGAGAAGACCCATCTGCGCGTTCGTCAGCCCCATTGCCGACTGGATCTGCGGGTAAAAGGTCTCTCTGATATAAGGAAGCTGGAAGATGATTCCCGCGCCGGCCGCCAGAAGAAGAAGTGTACCCCATTTTCTGATGAATTCTTTGTTCATGTGTTCCTCCTCATTTACTCTGAAGAATGCGTTTGATCAGTTCTATTGAAAAAGTGCTTTTGTTGAAGGTAACCGTTTGTGAATTGGTCAACAGGTTTTTTCTTACGGATTGCTGATTGCGCGAAGGTAAAAACAAAAAGAGAGAGGCAATTCTGAGCACACAAACAAATGTGTTCAGAATTACCTCTCTCTCGCGATCTCTTCGGTAATCGTTGCGCAAACTATAGCATTAAAAAAACTGAAAGTCAATCGGGTATTTGCCTTTTTTTGCACAGGGAAACACATTTTGGATGGTTGCACAATTTGAGATTGTCACTTTCGTTCAATTTTCACAAAGTTCATTTCCTGTGGTTTTTTTGATTGACAATTTGCGCGGCTGCCCGTTAAAATAGGCTCAGGTTACGGAAGAGATGGCAGAGATAGTAACTCGTTCAGTGCAGGAGTCTGTGCGGAGCGGGTTTTTTGTTTGCTGAAAAGCTTCCTGGTTTTCAAAGCTGTTCCCGAATTCCATTCATATCTGAAAGAGGACAGCGGTCGCAAATCATTTCCCCTCCGAATCAATACAGACTGGCTTCAGAATCGCTGTTCTGATTGAGCTGCAGAGTCCCGCACACTTACGGATTGCGCAGCTATATAAAAACGATTTTGTTCTGTTATGAAAGGAGAAATATCATGTCAACACTTTCCAGAGAAGCTATCGTCGAAGAACTCATTCAGATTTTGGGAAAAGAGCAGGTAATCACAGATGAGACTGTCCTGAAGGAGAGCAGTCTGGATCGTTACCGCAAGTTTGAGCAGTGCCATCAGGTTTACACGCTTCCGATTCCGGCCGCTGTCGTCTATGTGCACAGCACGGAGGAAGTTGCTGCCGTACTGAAATTTGCTGATGAAAACAAAGTCAACGTCGTTCCGCGCACCGGTCAGTCCGCGATCGAGGGCGGCCTGGAGACAGCGCTGGAGAATTCAATTGTAATAGATGGTTCTACGATGAACCAGGTCATCAAGGTCGATACGGAAAACATGCAGGTCACCTGCCAGTGCGGCGTGCCGCTGCAGAGCCTGGATGACAGCCTGCGCGAGATGGGCTACACCACCGGTCACTCGCCGCAGTCCAAGCCGCTGGCGCAGATGGGCGGACTGGTCGCGACCCGCAGCATTGGGCAGTTTTCTACGCTCTACGGCGGAATCGAGGATATGATCGTCGGCCTTGAGGCTGTATTCCCGGGCGGAAAAGTCTGCCGCATCAAAAACGTACCGCGCCGCTCGGTCGGACCGGATATCCGTCACATTGTGCTCGGAAATGAGGGCGCGCTCTGCTTTATTACAGAAGTGACGGTCAAGATCTTTAAATACCAGCCGGAAAACAATATTTACCTCGGATACAAGATCAAATCCATGAAGAACGGATTTGAGGCGCTCCGCCAGGTGATGGTAGAGGGCTACAAGCCGTCTGTCGCGAGACTGTATGACGTCGGCGACGCTGCTTCCCACTTTGACTGGGCAGACGGCGAAAACGTGATCCTGTTTATGGCGGAGGGTCCGAAGGCAATCACCGAGGCGACCGCGAAGGGCATCGATGAGATCGTGAAGGCACTTCCGGATGTGACGCCTGTCGATCCTGAACTCATTGAGAAATGGTTCGCGCACCTGAACTGGGGACCGGAGCAGATCGCCCAGGAGCGCGAGGAGATCCTCGCCACCAACAACATCGGCATCACGACGGAGATCTCCGGATGCTGGAGCGTGATCAACGATATTTATGAGGCAGTTGTGGCGCGCCTGATGGCAGAGGTACCGGACATCACCATGGTCGGCGGACATTCTTCCCACAGCTACATCAACGGCACAAATGTCTACTTCACATATTACTACAATGTCGTGGACTGCAAGCCGGAAGAGGAGATGAACAAGTACCACAACCTGATCAACCGGATCATCTGCGAGGAGACGGTGCGGCTCGGCGGCTCGATCGCGCATCATCACGGGCTGGGCAAGGCGAGAGCACACTACGTCTATGAGGAGTACGGCTCATCCTTCTACATGCTGGAGACACTCAAGAAAGCATTTGATCCGAATGGTATCATGAATATGGGAACGCTGATTCCGCTCAGCAGAAACGAAGAGAACCCGTGGATTTTCTGATGATACCAGGGTCAAAGACCCTGAACACATCGCAAGCGTGCTTGCGGATGTGGAAGGGCCTTTGACCCGCCCCGACATGAGCATGAAGCGGTGCGAGTGCCGTAAGAATGCGAATGGCGGGAGGATTGCGGAAGTGCCTTGGTATCATCACAGAAAAAGGAACAGGGTCAAAAGCATAAATAAAAAGAGGAAAACAGATCTATGATCAGACTTCTGGCGTGCTTTCACGCATGCGAAGACCTGGAGGTGCTGTCGGAGCAGGAATGGCGCTCCGGCAGCACCGAAGGGCGCATCGATACCTCTTATCTGAAAAAAACCATCAATGCATATGATGAGAGCGCGCTGGAGCTGGCATGCCGTCTGAAAGACAGCTGCCGGCGTGTTTCCATGTCTGTCGAAGAGAAGATTGCCGGTAAGCCGGCAGATCAGGACGTGGGCATAAAGGCGGAACTGCAGCGAGAACTCCTTTGTACCACCGCGGCGGTCACCGTGGCCGAAGGGAAGCGGGACCTGTTCTCCGAGACATTGGCGGCGGTCGGATTTGACCGGGTCTGCAGGATTATTCCTGAAGAAACGGAATGGGAACGCCTGCCGGAGGCAGGCAGTCTTTCCTCGGAATATACCGCATCTCTTCTATATAAATGGATTATGGAACAGGAGCCGTTTGACCTGATTTTGGCCGGGTGGCAGAGCGGGAACGGAAATCACGGCAAGGTGCCGCTGATTCTGGCAGAGCTTCTGGGCCTCCGGTGTATCACACATGTTACAGATGTCCGGCCTGTCGATGCCAGACATGCGGAGGTTTCCTGGACGGAAAACGGGGACGACTGCTCGGCGGTGATTGCATTTCCGGCAGTTCTGACGGTCGGAACCGTGTCCGGAACGGCGCTGCGGGTGCCGACACTTCGGCAGCGGATGGCTGTCAGAGGACGGAAAGCGGAAATCATTCCGGCTGAAGAGCTGACAGCAGATCCGGTTGGCAGCCCAGTCATGCTGGAGTCTATGGAGGTACTGACTGAGGAACGAAACGGAAGACTGCTGGAAGGACTGGATGCAGAGACAGCGGCAGCCTCAATGTGGAATTGCATCCGATCTAAGGAAACGCAACAGCAATAATCCGGCTTTTTTCTTTTCAATTGTTTTGATTGCTTTGTTGAAAAGCCCCGGCAGCGCCCGGAGGAGATTCCCATGAAAATTCTGCTGGTTATCAATGCATATACAGATGAATGTCTTCGCCAGACATTTCAGCTGACGACGTTTCTGCGTCAAAACCATATACCGGATGGAGATGCGGCGGCGGTCGGATTCGGACCGGCGAGCCGGGAGGAATTACTTCTGGAGTGCTTTCGCAGCCTTCCTGTAAATAATGGGATTATCGTAAAGTCGGCTGACTGCCGTCCGGAACAGATTCTTGCGTGGATGGAAGAAAACCTTCCGCGGCCGGATCTCTGCCTGTTTCCGGGTGACGGATTTGGACAGGAGATGGCAGTTCGGCTGGCAGTCAGATGGAAGGGCAGCTCGCTTACGGGTGTGACATCGCTTGACCCGCTGACCGGGCTGGCCGGCAGACCGTTTTATGCGGGCCATCTCGAGGGGCGTTTTCGCCTGCCGGAACAGCCGTATGTGCTGTCCGTTGACCCGGGACTGGAAGCAGAGCCGTTGTCTGCGTCTGTCCGGTCACGCGACGCAGAGCCGTTGTCATCCGCGTCTGCCTGGTCACGCGACGCAGAGCCGTTGTCATCCGCGTCTGCCCTGCAGACCATTCTCCGATATGAAATCCCCGCCGGGGAGCAGTCGGAGATGATTGTCCGCAGCAGACCGGAGAGCGATAACCGATTGCGTAATGCATCGCGTGTCGTCATCTGCGGTATGGGGATCGGAAACAAAAGAAACGCGGAAGAAGTTACGGAGCTTGCGAATTCAATTTCCATGGAAATCGGCGCGACCCGACCCGCGGTGATGAATGCGTGGTTTCCGACGGACCGGCTGGTCGGCGTCAGCGGCGCGATGATCGCGCCGGAGGTCTGCATTCTGCTCGGTGTCAGCGGCGCACCTGCATTCTACAGCGGCATCAAACATGCAGGCAAAATCATCGCTGTCAATCAGGACCGGAATGCGCCGGTCATG
The DNA here is from genome assembly GCA_017475785.1 of Eubacterium sp. The sequence goes on from JAFVEX010000088.1 coordinate 22,638, forward strand.
AAAAAAGCGGATCTCGGGATCGTCGGCGACTGCATGGATGTATTCAGAAGCTTTGTAAATCAGCTATAATAAGATAGACATGAGAGCCTGAATCGCAAACAGCGCAATGCGAACCGGCAAAGGCTTCGGGATCTTATCAGAGGGAGCTGCATTTGAATATGCCAGGAGCAAAAATAATACAGATTTCAGATTCGCATCAGCGGTTTCTGCGGGATGAATCGTCCGGGGAGGGGTTCGCGGAAAGCATCTCTTTTCCGGAATCAGAAGGAGACGTCATCCGGATCCTGAAAGAGCTGCGCGACAGAGGTGCTTCCGAAACCATTACCTGTCAGGGAGCCTGCACGGGAATCCGAGGTCTGGCGGTGTCGCACGGCGGTCACATCATCAACTGCACTGAGATGAACCACATTCTGGAAATGAAAGCTGTCTCAGAAACGGAGGCGTACGTGCTGGCAGAGCCCGGCGTGACGCTGGAAACGCTGAACCTGGCAATTGCGCGGGAATTCCGGAACCCGGCATTTTTCTGGCCGCCGTCGCCCACGGAATCCTCTGCGACGATCGGCGGAATCGCCGCGACCGGAGCCTGCGGCATGAATGTCTGCCGCTACGGCGCCACCGCGGATTATATTCAGGAGATTGCCTGGGTCGCACCGGATGGGGTGCGCGTCACGGCAGAAGGCAGCAGAATTGATGAGGTACTTGCACAGGGCGGCGTGATCACGGCATTGAGGCTGCGCCTGGTCAGGCGGCCGGAAGAAATCTGGGGCGCCGGGTTCTTTTTTGAGAATCATGCAGGCGCACTGCGGTTTGCGGATCTGCTGCGAAGCAGTGCGGCCGCGGCAGGTGGAGAAGGGTTCTGTGACGAAGAAGAGCAGGCAAAACCGGAGACGTCAGCCTGGATCGCCTCGATGGAATATTTTGATGCAGAAGCGCTCGCGCTTGCGGCTGCACAAAAGACACAATCCGCAGGAAATCTGTCAATTCCGGATGTGCCGGAAGGGTCCGAAGCACTGATTTATCTTGAGGTCGAGGGTGCAACGGACGCGGTGGAACAGATGGTGTTTGACCTGATGGAACCGGCAGAGGCAGCAGGATGCGATCCGGACCGGGCGCTCGCGTTTGCGGGCAGATCCGAGGCAGAGAAAATGCACCGGTTCCGGCACGCTGTGATGGAGGCCGTTTCAGACTACATTGCAAAGAAGCATGCAGAAGACGCGCGCATCACGAGAAAGATGGTCGATTTAACCTGCGGCGGAAACCTGTTTTCGGAACAGGCAGAACGCCTCCGGGCGACGCTGAAAGAACACGATTTAACGGCAGCGGTGCTCGCACACGTCCGGGACGGAGCATTTGAGATCAGCATTCTGCCGCAGAATTTTGAAGCAGTATTGCGCAGCGAAGCATTATTCACATGAGGGCAATCAGCCGGGGCCGCGATCATGCGAATCCGGCGACTGCCCGCGGGGAAAACACACACCCCGTTCCCGGTCACTTCGGGACAGAAGAGGAGGTACTATGAATACAATTGATCTGGCTACATTCAAAGACAGTCTTGAGCGGTGCCCGGTCATCGCCGCGATCAACAGCGATGAACTTCTGGAGGCGTGCAAGACCAGCTCATGTGAAATCGTGTATGTACTGTATGGAAACATCTGCACCATACAGGACATTGTGGATCAGGTGACGGCTGCGGGCAAAATCGCGGTGGTTCACATCGATCTGATTTCCGGGCTGGCGAGCAGGGAAATCAGCGTCGATTTCATCAGGCAGTACACAAAGGCGGCCGGTATCATCAGCACAAAGCCGCAGCTGATCCGGCGCGGCAATGAACTGGGCATGATCACGATTCAGCGCTTCTTTATGCTGGACCGCCTGACCTATCATAACATTAAGCGGCACGTCCGGGACACAGCGCCCGACATCGTGGAATTGATGCCTGCAGGGCTGACGAAAATGATCCGCTATGCCATCGACGAGGCGGCAAACGGGAAGCCGATTATCGCGAGCGGACTGATTTTGGACAACGGAGATGTTGTCGCGGCACTCTCTGCCGGGGCTGAGGCTGTATCGACAACCAATACGGACGTTTGGAAGAGCATCGATTAATTATGAGAATCCGGAGGACACTGAGCGGGTATCAGCCGGTGCCGGCGCACACAGATCGGTGCATTTTAAAAAATGAAAGGGGGAACCTATGAAAACTGCAAAACCAATCAGATGGGGTGTGTTTCTGATTCCGTGGATCCTGGTTATTGCGACAATCATTCTGAATCTGGTCAGTGCGGATGCCTTCAATTCTGTAATTATGGCAATTACATCCTTTATCTTGGATGATTTTGACTGGCTGTTTGCGCTGATGGCGTTTGTATGTGTGATCCTGGTTGCCGCAGCTTATTTTTCGCCATTCGGAAATGTCCGCATCGGCGGCAGAAACGCAAAGCCGATTCTGAACCAGACGAATTACATCTGGATCGTGCTGTGCACAATCATGGCGGCAGGAATCCTGCTGTGGGCCTGCGCGGAACCGATGTATCATTACTTCGGACCGCCTTCATCGATCACACCGGAGTCGCCGGAAGCGATTACCTTTATTATGAAAGATATCTTTCTGGAGTGGACCTTCACCCCAATGTGTATCTACGGCATGCCGGCAATTCTCTTTGCGTTCCTGTTTTTCAACGCGAAGAAGAAATATTCCATCGGCTCCATGCTCTATCCGGCATTCAGCTATAAGACGGCCGAGAAGGCCGGTCCGGTGGTTGACTGTGTCTGCCTGTTCGCGCTCGTCTGCGGTATGGCAGCCAGCATGGGTTCTGCGATTTTCCTCGTGGCGGACGGTACCAGCAGCCTTTCCGGCGGCGCCCTGAAATCCACCGCGACACTGTGGACGATCATTGCGGCGATTATCGTGACGGCATTTGTCGCTTCCGCTGTATCCGGCGTTATGAACGGAATCCGCATCCTGTCCACGATCAACTCCAGAATCTACATGGTGCTGGGACTGTTCGTATTCCTGTTCGGACCGACATTTTATATTCTGAAACTGACAATCGAGGGATTCGGGGCGTATCTGTCCTCCTTCTGCCAGTCCTCGCTGTTTCTCTCAGCGGCGGACGGAGACGGGTGGGCGATGTGGTGGCCGGTCTTCTACTGGTGCAACTGGATGGCGTGGATGCCGGTTACCTCTACATTCCTCGGCAAGATCTCCAGGGGCTATTCGGTCAAAGAAGTGATCCGCGTCATCGTGGTATTCCCTGCGCTGTTCTCCGTCGCGTGGCTGGGTCTGTTCTCCTCTTCGTCGATCTACTATGAGCTGGCGGGAAAGGGAATCAACGACGCGATGCAGGCGGGCGGAACCGCATCCGCGACTTACGCCGTGCTGCAGCAGCTGCCGATTCCGGTAATCAGTATCGCCGTTTTCCTGGCGATTGTATTTGTATCCTTCATTACGGCATCTGACTCCAACACGAACGCGATGGCGGGCCTCTGCACAGAGGGCGTGTCCACAGACGATACGGAATCCCCGTCCTGGCTGAAAATTGTCTGGGGCATCACGATCGGCGTGCTGTGCGTCATTTTCATCAATGCATTCAAGTCCACGGACGCGCTGAAGTATCTGTCCAATCTGGGCGGGTTCCCGATCGTATTCCTCCTGATCATTATTGCCGTGTCCTTTGTCAAGGTCATGAGCAATCCGAAGAAATACGATACCTTCAAAGAGGACTATGATGAGACCGGACGGCCGATCCCGTCCGTGCGGCTGACATCAGAGCAGGATGAGGACAAGGAGCGCACGAAGGCACAGAAGGATCCGGAGGCAGCGGAAGCCTGAAGTGTGGCAGCAAAGTGGCAAGGAGCGGTTCTTTGTTACACCTTGGATATGGGAAAAATGAACATGTGACAGAGAACCGTCCCATTGTCACCTGAAACATGACAATATGAGAGGCGGGAGATTGATGAGCAGAGAACAGATTACATTGAACTACCAGCTGACAAAAGACGAGGCATATGAGGCTTTTTATCTGCATGCCTCCCGCCGCTCCAGAACAGTGAAACTGATCGTGAGCGCCGTACTGACGGCGCTTGCGGTGATTTTGCTGGGTTTTTATGCGCTGGACAGCCGGAGAATACACATGCTGTTTCTGGCTGTCTGCGCCATCGCACTGCTTTTTTACATCCTGTATCAGCCGGTGCTGCAGGCAAAAAGAGGCGCCCGCCTGGTCGAAAAGGCGGGCGGGAAGTACCGGATCATACTGCACAGGGACGGCAGAATCGTTCTGCCGGACGGCGGAGTTTTAAATATGTCCGGCGACAAGTATGCGCGCGCCGTCGAGACAGATACCATTTTCGCGCTGCGCCCGGACGCGCAGCACACCATCTGCATCCCGAAGCGGATTCTCTCTGAGGATGAGGCAGAATTTATCCGCGCCTTGTTGTGACAGAAAACCGTCCTTTGTCACAACAGAAAACTACACCTCTTTCAAAGCACCTCATCCGACAGCTTCTCAAAATCCCGGTTCGTTCCGAACACGTGCATCAGCGGCATAACCTTTACAAAGCAGTCGATCTCCTGTTCCACCAGAAACGCGCGGAGACGAATGTATTCTTTTGAAGTGCAGACACAGTCCATTTCTATTTTTCCCGCACCTGTATAGGCCCCTGTAATCGGATGGCTGCTCATGGTCTTGTGCAGCGTTTCGATCATATAGGTGCGAATCTCTTCCTGGCGGTTCGCCACGATCTGCACATCGTACAGCTTCGGTCCCATATGAAACAGCACATAGTTCATGACATTCACCGTGACAAGCTGCCCGAGAAACGCGTAGACAAGCGTTTCGAAGGAATAGGTGGTCAGCATCAGCAGCATGATGCCGCCGTCAATGAGCAGCATGACATTTCGCAGCTCCATCGCAGGCAGCAGCAGACGCTTCAGGATTTTTGAAGACGTGTCGAGACCGCCGTACGAGAATCCGATCCGCAGAACAATGCCGGAGCCGGCGCCGTACAGAACGCCGAACAGCGCGACGGCGATCAGCCGCTCCTGAAAAACGATCTCGACCGTTACACGGTTCAGAACCCACAGGATGGCCGGATACAGAACGGAAAGGAACAGAATGCTTTTCACTTCGTCCTTTCCGAGTACCAGAAGTGTCGCCCCGAGGATGAGGAGTGTGATGAGATAGTACATCACTGTATAGTTTTGTCCCGTAAAGTGCGCCAGCACCATGCTGAGGCCGGCGATGCCGGTCGCCGGAAATCCGTTCGGCAGGGCGACCCAGTTCAGGCCGGCGCTGCAGAGAATACAACTGAAGATGCACAGGATCAATTTTTTTGTCTTTTGTCTCATAGTGACAGTTTCCTTTCCGGTACATGCGATCGGGATAAGCAGGAATTTGGGCAAGTAAAATGGCAAGTTAAGCGAGAAGAGATGTACCAGTATATAAAAAAGATAATTCCGACAGGCCGATCCGCTGATCGGTGCTGCAGAAATTACCTCTCTCTCAATCTCTTCCGGTGATTTCCATGCCACTCTATCATAAAGTATTGTTTTCCGTCAAGAGAAGGCAGCAGCGATCCTGCCCAAAAGTTGCGTCAAAAGAAAAACCGGCTTGCAGTTGTTATTATAATGTAAATACGTTAAAATACTGCCGGAGAAGTTGTGGTTATGAACGAGATCGCGAACGGAGAGCAGGAGCTCATGAATCCGGTTCATATCATAACTCAGGCAGAGGAAAACATCGCAGGATCTGCTATACGTGAAAGAAAGAGCTGAAAATGTCAAGTGAACGAATAAAAATGGAGCGCGGTGAGTGGTACGATGCAAATTTTGACAGAGAGCTGTTGAGGCTTCGATCGGTCGCGGACGGGCTTTGTTTTGATTATAATCACACGAGACCGGGCAGCCCCGATCAGGAGAAGTTCCTGTGTCAATTACTTCATGTGGAGGAGTTGCCGCAGGGCCTCACGCTTCTGGCACCGGTTTACATGGATTACGGCAGCAATGTTCATTTTGGGAAAGAAGTGTTTGTAAATCACGGGTGTTACTTCATGGACGGTGCAGAGATTGCGATCGGCGACCACGCTTTTATCGGACCATACTGCGGCTTTTATACGGCAACGCATCCGCTTGATTATCCGCGCAGAAATCGCGGTCTGGAAAAGGCAAAGCCAATCAGCATCGGAGATAACTGCTGGCTCGGTGCAAATGTCGTGGTGCTGCAGGGCGTCCGGATCGGCAGCGGTTGTGTGATTGCGGCCGGCAGTGTCGTGAAGGACGACATTCCTGATCATACAGTGGCGGCCGGTAACCCCGCGAGGGTAATCAGGACAATCAAAGGTTGAGGCGAGAGTTCAGGGTACACGAAAGACACCCTACAGAGTTGAAATCCGCATCAGTCCCCTCTCTGAACAAACCTGCCAGAAGATCATAGAAAAATGTGGCAGAAGCATTCAAAATATAGAAAGCCTCATTAACGGACATTTCCCTGACGAACTGCAGGATCTGTTTACGAACAAAGAAGGCCTGTTTCCAACCCCGCGGGAGATTAGCTTCAGCTGCAGCTGCCCGGACTGGGCACTGATGTGTAAGCATGTTGCCGCGGCCATGTACGGAATCGGCGTGCGCCTGGATGAAAACCCGTTTTATTTCTTTGAGCTTCGCGGAATTGATGTTGACCGGTTTATCAGCGTGACACTGGAAAACAAAGTGGAGAGCATGCTCAGCAATTCGGATAATAAAAGCGACCGGATCATGGACGATGCTGACCTGACAAAGCTGTTCGGTGTGCTGTAAGAGATAGCAGGAGCAATCCCGATGTAATCATTTCGGTACTTTTGGCGAGTGAATCATGTTATGATTTTGACAGCAGATCTGAATACAATGCAGTGCAAAACAGCATCGCATCAAACAGGAGAACTGATATGCTGAATATTCAATTTGGAGAGATGGAGCGAGTCGCTTACGGACCGACGTATTTCAAATACAATTATGAACTTGAATGGCTGCAGGATCCGTTCGTACAGAAGATGATAGAGGATGTCGACAAGTCCCGTTACGTGGAGGGTGGCGTCATCGACAGTGAAGTACTCGGGCCGATTCCGCCGGAGCGGCTGTCAGGCGGAGTTCAGACGCTTATTATGATATATGAGCTGCCCGGGAAAGTATTCGATGCCACAAGCTGCGGTCCGAACTGTGCGCGATGGCTTCTGGAGATCGGGAAGAAAAAGGATATAACAGAGATCCATATTGTCAATGCAGGACGCTGTGTACATGACATGGAAGATTATACAATCTCTGCCAACCAAGAATCCTTCTAATACTAATTTCCAAGGGTGTTGGTCAGTCTGGCAACAGAGGTTTTTCAGCTTTTGTGAAAGATTGACCCCATGTTTTTTGGGTGATATCCTAAAGGCGAAAAGGAGGTAATGCCTGTGAAATACTATGTTGTAGATGCGTTTACGACTGAACAGTTCAAAGGAAATCCTGCCGGAGTCTGCGTCCTGGAAGGGGAATGGCCATCGGCGGAGACCATGCAGAAGATCGCGGCGGAGAATCGCCTGTCTGAAACAGCTTTTGTCAACTGTCAGGAGGATGGCAGCTACGTTCTTCGTTATTTTTCCCCCGGAAGCGAGGTAGGCCTCTGCGGCCATGCTACGCTGGGCACCAGCTATGTACTGGCTCATTTTGTAGATCCCGAAGCTAGCGTGTTTCACTATCACACCCGTGATGAGGATGTGGCGGCGTATAAGCTGCCCGGCGACCGCTATGAGCTGGACTTCCCCGCCTGGGAGGAAAAAGCTGTAGAGGTGGATGAAAGAATTCTTGCCGCGCTAAACGGCATCCGTCCTCTTGAAGTGCTGGAAACCCGGGATTTGACCTGCATTCTGGAGTCGGAAGAAGCGGTGCGGAATTTTGTCCCTGATCAGGAAGCCATTGACGCCCTGCCTGATAAGTATTTGGGGCTGCTTATTACTGCCCGGGGCAAAAACAGCGATTTCGTAGACCGCAGCTTTTTCCCGAAGCTCGCCATCCCGGAGGATCCGGTCTGCGGCTCCGCCAAGTGCACGCTGATCCCCCTTTGGAGCAAGCGGCTGGGCAAGAACGAGCTGGTAGGTCATCAGCTTTCCCCGCGTACGGGTGTCGTCTATTGCAGGCATGAAGGAGACCGTGTAAAGATCAGCGGTAATGTCGCGCTTTACATGGCCGGTGAAATAAACATTCAGGAGGGACAATAAATACAGATCATTTCTACCGAGGAGGGCGCCGCACTAATTGCTTAGTGCGACACCCTCTTTTGTTATGCCTGAAAAATGGTACGGATTGTTTCTCCTGAAGGTCTGGGGAGTACACCCGATCTGTGCACGAAAGACACGGCAGAAGAGACTTTGCGGGCGGTTGAAATTATAACGCGTATACGTTATAATGCTGTCGAAGGAGTTGCTGTTATGAATGAGAAATTTACAGAAAAACTGAAATCATCCGGGCTGACCATGTACCGGCTTTCCAGGATGACCGGAATCCCTTACACAACAATCAACGAAATCGCGAACGGGAAAAAGGACATTAATTACCGGCCGGCAGATATTGTCTGTAGGCTGGCAGCGGCGCTGAACACTACCATGCAGGAGCTCATGAACCCGGTTCATATTATGAATCAGGCAGAGGGAAAATATCGCGGGATCCGCTATACGTGGAAATACGATCGGACAATGCACCTGCATCTGACGACGGAGAATGGGGATTATATCATTCCGACGAACTATCAGATGACGAATCCGGAATACCGCGGGGTATATATTGCAGCTGCTGAGATGTATATTGACAGGTATCTGGAAGAACGCAGAATGGAGGAAGCGCTGCAGCAGTTTGCTGCAGAGGAAGGGGCGGCACATGGCAGAAGTCTATCGGTTGATGCATAAATCGTCGCTCTGCGGAATTCTGATGATTGACGAGGAGAGCGGGGCACTTGTGGACTACAGGCCGGTTCCGGGTGCACATCCTGCAGCAGCCGCGCCTTTTTTGGATCATGCCACGGCGGGTTTGATGAAAAAATGGTGGGAAGCGCGGGCTGTTCCGATGTCAAGAAAGACCATGCAGAGTCTGATTCGCGCCGCCGGGTGTATTTCACCGAGGGCATATCTTGCGAAGAATCTTGCACTGAGCATGACGGATACCTACTGGATCTGTCCGCTGGAAGCGGAACTAAACTGGGAAGATGTAAAATTATACAATGCCTCCGGATTCACGGACGGACACCTGCCATATCACAATGCTTCATCCTATGATCCGAATGCTTCTCTCGGCGGAGAGATGGATAAGTATTGGGATTTGAATACAGCCGTTCCCACTCTGGTAAAAACGGCATATCGTGAATTTGGTCAGCAGGCGGTCAACGAATTGTTTGCGACAGAGCTGCATGAAAGGCAAAATGCAGGGATTCCGTTTGTGCGCTATCAGATTCGCCCGTCCGGGGATGGAGGGCTTCAGGCGTATTGTCCCGCCTTTACATCAGAGTCAGAAGAACTGGTGCCGGCAATGGAAGTGATTGAGTCCAAAAAGATTCCCGGGAGTCAGTCTGTCTATGACGCCTATATTCAAATTTGCGCAGAAAACGGAATTGATGAGGAGAAGATGCGCGATTTTATGGATTATCAGACCCTGACTGATTTTGTGCTCAGCAATACGGATGAGCATTTGATGAACTTCGGGGTGCTGCGCGATACGGACACTTTCAGGATGACTGCACCGGCTCCCATTTTTGACTCCGGCAACAGCATGTTTTTTGGGCTCTTTAGAAAAAAGGCGCTGCAAAGGCATGAGCTTCTGGAAATGAAAATCACGGGCATTCATGACAAAGAAGAGCGTATGCTGAAACATATCAGAAACAGAAGGGTCGTAAGAGCGGACCTCCTGCCCTCCCCCGGAGAAGTATCTGATTTTTATCAGGCGAATGGTATTCCGGAAGCAAGGGCAAAGTTCATTGCGGGCAGCTATCAAAATAAGCTTTCACTCCTGCAGGATTTTCAGAAAGGAAAGACGATTTCTTTTTATCAGGAAAAGAAAACAGCGAAAGAGATAACAAAAACGGCACCTCAAACAGGAGAATAGAGGGAATTCTACAAAGTGACGGAACCCATATCGGAACAGAGGCTTTTGGGGCAGAGGCTTTTCAATAACTATCAGTTGAACAAAATAATAAATAATGATAAAATCTATTCAAAATAATAAATAATAATAAATCATCCCGGAAATAATAAAAGATTCAAATGAGGACAGGGGTGAAAGAATAGAGGGAATCATGAATTATAATAATAACCCATACACACTGATGTTTGGAGAGTCACCTTCCCAATTGATTGCGCGTCCGACGGAAACTGCCCAGCTGATTCAGGCGTTTTGTAAGCAGGAACAGCCGCAGAAGATCTATATGATCACGGGTATTCGGGGAAGCGGCAAGACGGTATTGATGTCAGAAGTTTCAAAAAAAATCAGCTCTTTGCAGGACTGGATCGTTGTAGAACTGAATCCGGAGCGGGATCTCCTGCAGGCACTCGCGGCCAAGCTGAGCAGTCATGAAAGGCTCGCGGCATTATTTCATGAAGCGAAAATCAATCTGTCCTTTTTTGGATTATCTGCAGAAATAAAGGGAACAGCGCCGATTCGCGATATTGAAACAGCACTTTCCCGCATGCTGAAAACGTTGCATCAAAAGGGAAAGCGTGTGCTGGTCACAATAGATGAGGTGACCAGCAATGAGCACGTACGCGTTTTTGCGGCGGCGTTTCAAATTCTGATCCGCCAGAATTTGCCGCTATTTCTGCTGATGACGGGCTTATATGAGAACATCTACAAACTGCAGAATGAACCGAGCCTGACCTTCTTGTACAGGGCACCTAAAATAGAACTCGGGCCGCTGAATCTGGGAACTATCGCCTCAAATTACAGAAGAAACATGACGCTGGAGCCGGACAGAGCAAGAGAGATGGCACAGCTGACATGTGGGTACTCATTTGCGTTTCAGGTTCTGGGATTCTATACATGGGAGCACGATGGAATGTATGAGGAGGCCCTGGACGAATACAGGCAGTATCTGGAGGATTATGTATATGATAAAATCTGGTCTGAGCTGTCTGCAAAAGACCGGGCCCTTGCATATGCAGTTGCTGTGAGTACGTCCGGCAAAGTTGCAGAAATTCTGCAAAAGCTCGGGATCGAAAACAGCCAGCTGTCTCCATATCGAAAGCGCCTGATCAGAAAGGGAGTGCTGGACGGCAGTCAATTCGGTTATCTTCGGTTCACATTACCGCTGTTTGGGGATTACGTGCAGGATGTATATCCATTGGACGAGATGAATGTGTTTGGATGATCCCCTTGTAACTATTTACTTTCGCTGAAGATTTTAAAGACAGACAGCTCCGTCACCCAAAACTCCTGCGGTATTTCGCCGGCGTCATCTCATAATGTTCTTTAAACTGCTTACAAAAATAACTGGTGTTGGAAAACCCGCAGGCATAGCCGATCTCGGTGACAGGCCTGCGGGTTTCCATTAGCATTTTTGCCGCGCAGGCCAGCCGGTATTCAGTGATGTATTCAACCGGCGTCTTATGAGTGTAGAGCTTGAAGCAGCGAAAACACTCGCTCTGGCTGATGTGCAGCGCATTCAGAATGTCTTCAATTACGATCTTATCTGCGTAATGCTCCCGGATATAATGCATGATCTGCTTCGCGCGCTCCTCATCCCGCAGGTTGGATGGCTGCCCGGCAATAGCCGGATGATGCTTTGTGATATACAGAAAAGCCTGAAGCCAGATCTGCGTAAGGAGTCCGAGGCACTGCAGTTCAAACCCTTCTGCCTGGTCATCCTGCAGGAAGAGCTGATACAGTTTGCTCATCCAGTGGTAAATCCCGGGTTTCTTTTTTTCCTCTGCGCCATCCCCGTGAATCACAAATCCCGGAAACCCTTTTCCAAGAACCGGCTGAAAGTATTTTTGATATAAAAGACTTCCCATATCCCGGGTCAGGAGTGATGTGGAAAATGACGCCACAAACATGCGCGCGTTGCCGCACGCGCCCGCCTGTTTCGCCATGTGCATGGTGTTGGCGTTGACAAAGATGCAGTCGCCCTCCTTCAAACGAACCGGAATTCCGCTCAGTGTGTAATCGAGTTCTCCGGACAGCAGGATACCGAATTCAAGCTCGTGATGCCAGTGGCAGTTCAGAGTGTGCTCGGGCAGCGTTTCGTAGTCGTCCAGGCAGAGTTCTACAGGGAAGGACGATTCCCGATAAGTGATTGATTCCCGCAGGGTGCGGTCAATGATAAACTGACGCATCTTGTATTCCTTCTATAATAAATTATTAAAACTTCCCACACCGAAAAGGTGTGCTGAACCTTGAAAACTCAATAATGTAGGCAATTAAAAAGGCACAGTCCCCAGGTCTTTGGTACAATTGAATTGTCCAGAAACAATCACCCAAAGGAGGTTTCTATGCCCAATTCAATTTTACCACAGGACCAGAATGGACAGAAGGTTTATAATGCGATTTCTTCATTTTTCGATCGTATATCTTTTCAAATTCCGTATAAGATCCTGAACTGTGTCAGGGCGGGAGGTACAGTATGCCAGAAAACCCATTTGATATTTCAATCGGAAAACGTCCGCAGGAAAGAAAGATATTTCTATTGACTTTTGAAAGTGGCGGGATTACAATGAATTTTATATAGAATTTATGTCCACTTCTTGTCAAGTCTCGGAAAGCATGACAGAGATTCTTTTTAACACCATCAGCTACCATGATTACCACAAAAATTATTATCATGCGTTTTTGACAGGGATTATTTCCGGACTTGGCTATGCTGTGAAATCTAATCAGGAGAATGGTCTGGGAAGAACAGACATCGACGTTCAGGAAAAGCGGAGAAGACGGGGAATGCTTCTGGAAGCGAAAAAATCCGATCGTCCGGAAGACATGGAAAAAGATGCGCTGGAAGGAAAACAGCAGATCATCGACAAGGAGTACCTGAGGGGGTTTAATGGTTTTGATTCTGTGGTTTGCTACGGTATTTCCTTCTTTTAGAAGAAAGCTCTGGTAAAATAGTTGGAGATGTAGCCCGTGACGCTGATCAAAAATCGAACAGGAGAAGCAAACTTCTTATTTCTTAATATGGAGTGATCTAAGCAATGCTGAATATTATTTTTGGAGACATCGATCTGGAGAATTATATTTTTGATCCCGACACGTTTTTTAATAATACATATGAGGATTTGTGGATCACGGATGCGCTTACCGTCAGGATGATACGGGACATTGATCGATCTGAGGTGGTAGGGCCGCATTTAATAGAGAGTCCCTTTTTGGGACCGATTTCAACAGAGCGGCTTTCAGGGGGTGTAAAGACACTGATCTTAATCAACAATGACCCAGAGCATGTATTTAATGCATCTGCGTGCGGTGATAACTGCGCGAAGTGGCTGCTTGAGATAGGAAGACACAAAGACATAGTTGTTCGTCTCGGGCATTTTATGGACTTTGGAGAAGAAGAACTGGAAATCAGAGTGGCGAATACTGGTTTTATTGCGCATTCATGCCATGAACTTGACAGAGAAATCCTGTCAAAAAATCTTCTTTGAGGTGTGAGCAGTATGACAGGAAAGTATGAAATAGAACTATACAATAACCGGGTACATTTTTTTCTGGAGATCAAGCGCAATATTACAATTATCCAGGGAGATAGTGCAACGGGGAAGTCAACGCTGATTAGTCTGATTGCAGACTACGAACGTCTGGGCGTCGGTTCGGGCATTACATTGAAATGTGAAAAGCCATGTTCAGTGTTAAATGCAGGAGACTGGAAGAACTATCTTCAAAATGTTCATGATCACGTTATCTTTATGGATGAAAACATGCCCTTCATCAAGTCCAGAGAATTTGCCGAGCGAGTTAATAAATCAGATAATTATTTTGTGATTATTTTTCGCGAAAGTCTTCCCCAGCTGGCATATAGTGTGGAAGAAATATATGGGATTCGCGAGGACAGAGACAGCCAGAAATATGTGAATCCCCGACGGGTATTTAATGCATTGTACCAGATTTATAATCTGGAATATCCCCAGAAGATAAAACCAACTGTTGTTATTACAGAGGACTCTAATGCGGGGTATGAGTTCTTTTCACAGGTGCTTCCATGTACATGTGTTTCTGCGGGTGGTAAGACGCTTGTACACAGCAAGATTGCTGAAATGGAAGATGATCGGGAGACAATAATCGCAATAGTTGATGGAGCAGCATTTGGCGCAGACATGCAGAGGGCAATGCGAGAAATAAAACTGAAGAAGGGAAAATGCCTTTTATATGCGCCGGAATCATTCGAGTATTTGATTTTGCGTTCCGGGGTGGTTGAGGTTCCTGATAAATATCTGGATGAGCCGTACAACTATGCCGACAGTGCAAGATATGCCAGCTGGGAGCGCTACTTCACAGATCAATTGTCAGAAGCCACAAGAAATACGATTTATCAATATACAAAATCAAAACTAAATGTAATATATTTGACAGCAGGTAATATCAATAGAATTATGAAGCTGCTTCCGGGTGTTTTGGAGTGGAATTAAAGAGAATTTTTAAACTGTATCCAGCAGAATGTCACAATAATTAGCTGGTTTTTGATAAAAATTTCCTGAATACGATGTAATGACGGCAGTCTCCGTCTTATGTCGCAGCGGGAGATTTTTTATGCCATCATTCGCATCGATTCTGGCGGGTTTTGAAAGAGAGATCAGGGCAGCATTTCCGCGAAGAGACAGTTTCTTTTTTTGGATGGAAAGACATGAACCGGAATCATGCTGTAGAGAGGAGGCTTGATAAAACCCGTATAAAGACGTATAAAATTTCAAAACCCGTATAAAGACGTATATTTTTTCAAAATCCGTATAAGATCCTGAACTGTGCCAGGGTGGGAGGTACAGTATGCCAGAAAATCCATTTGATATTTCAATCGGAAAACGTCCGCAGGAAACAATTGCGCGGAACCAGGCATTTCTGGAGGCATAGTCAATTCGGCTTTTCATTTTGTTTCATTTTTGATCAAATTGCCATTGACAATTCACAAAAAAGAGAATATTCTAATATATAACAAAACTAATATATTAGATCAAAAAATGTAAGATGAATTTGAGGATTGTCATGGCAAAGACTAGAAATACAAGAACGAAAATCGATGTTTACCGCCTGATCAAGGACAAAATCCAGTTCCTGGATCTGATGCCAGGCCAGGTGATCAAAGAGAGCGAACTGATCGAGCAGCTCGGCGTCAGCCGCACGCCGATCCGCGAGGCTCTGATCCGCCTGTCCAGCGAGTATCTGATCGAGATATACCCGCAGCGGGGCACGTATGTGTCGAATATTAATTTTGGAATCGCGCGGGAGTGCGCGTATATGCGGCACATTCTGGACACGAATGTCTGCCGGGAGCTGTGCAGGAAAAAGGCAGATCTGCACGACGTGCTGGAGGATTCGCTGTTTTTCCTGCAGAAGGCGGTGAACCGGAAGGATGTCGTAGAATATATCAAAAATGACAACAACTTCCACAGGATCATCTTCCGGACAGCCGGACACGAGATGACCTGGGAAATCATCTCGGATTCACGCGCGCACTACAATCGCGTGCTGACGCTGGATCTGCGCCGGGAAGGGATTCTGGAGAAGTCGCTGCACGAGCATCAGGAGATGGTGGAGCTGATCGCGTCAGGAGATGAGAAGAATCTGCTGAAGCTGCTGGATGTGCACCACGATTACACACACATGCCGCAGCGCGAGCAGGAGCTGCGGGCGGCGTTTCCGGCGTATTTTGAAAATGAATAAACGATAGAAGTTCAGCGTTATTATTTAAGGCGAGAAGGGAACCAGACAGACCGGGTGGTCTGAATGGTTCCCTTTAATATTCCTGCTCCGGTTTCCGGAGTATTTTTTTGCGAAAAAAGTTTCAAATGCTCTTTACAAATACGCCGAAATACGCTATATTGAAATAAATTAGTATATTAATATTAAAGCGAAAGCAAATGAAATAGTTTGATAAAGGAGTGCGCATCATGGAACTTTTAAAAGTGACGAATCCGATGACAAATGAATTACTTGCTGAACTGGAGCTGGCTTCACCGGAAGCGGTTCAGGAGATGGTTGATCGTGCTGTCGCCGCACAGGAGATGTGGGCAGAGACCCCGGTTCACGAGCGCGCGGCGTATCTGTACCGCATGGCGGACGCGATGGACGCGGACAAGGAGGCGATCGCGCAGCTAATGGCAAAGGATATGGGCAAGCCGATTCTGCAGGCGCGGGGAGAGGCTGAGGACGGCGCGAAGCTGCTGCGCGCGGCGGCGGAGCGCGCGAAACACCTGTATGGGGAGGTACTCTCTGACAGCGGCCCCGGGTTTGAGGATGATCTCGTTTTTACAAAAAGAGAGCCGCTGGGTACGATCGCCTGCATTATTCCCTTTAACTATCCGACGGAGCTGACATTCCAGAAAATCGCGCCGGCACTGGTGATGGGCAATACCGTACTCGTGAAGGCGCCGAGCTCCAATCCGCTCGTCGTCCTGTCGTTTGAAAAATATGCGAAAGAAGCAGGATTCCCCGACGGCGTGGCGCAGTTTTTTGTCTCAGGCAGAGAAGCAGTCAACGAGAAGATTCTCGCAAACCCGAAGGTCGACGCGGTCAGCCTGACCGGCAGCACGGCGGCCGGCAAGCAGATGGTGAAAGCAGGAGCTGATACGCTGAAGAGAATGTTCCTGGAGCTCGGGGGAAATGACGCGATGGTGATTTTTGATGACGCGGATCTGGACAGCGTACTGGATGAGATGTTTGCGGGCCGCATCGAGAACAACGGGCAGATCTGCTGCGCCTCCAAGCGGTATATTGTCCAGAAGGGTATCTATGACGCTGTCTGCGAGAAGCTCGCGGCACGCGTCGATGCGCTGAAGCGAGGATCCGCGCTGGAGGAAGACGCGGAGATTACCTGCCTTGTCTCAGAGCAGGCAGCGGTCAAAGTCGAGCAGCAGATTCAGCTCACAGTTGAGCAGGGCGCCAGACTGGTGACCGGCGGCACAAGAACCGGCGCGCGCATTGAGCCGGCAGTACTGGCGGACGTGACGCCGGAGATGGACGTCGCCTCCGACATGGAAATTTTCGGGCCGGTATTCCCGCTGATTCCGTTTGAGACGGAAGAGGAAGCCATCGCGATCGCGAACAGCTCTGTATACGGGCTGTCCTCCGGCGTTATCACCCGGGATATGAAGCGCGCGTTCCGCGTGGCGTCCAGGCTGAAAGCCGGCGGCGCCGTCGTAAACGGAACGGGCATGTACCGCCATCTCGACCAGCCGTTCGGCGGATACAAGCAGAGCGGTCTCGGGCGCGAAGGAATCGGCATTTCTCTGGAGGAATTCAGCCATATCAAGGTGTATGTAATGAAAGGCGCTTTTAACTGAATCCGCGCTGAAAATCATTCAACCTGACGATTGCGGCGATCTCAAATCCATACGCATATCTGAGTGACAATGCGGCTCTCCTGTTTTCCGGGAGGGTCGCGTTTTTTTAAAATGACATGCCTTTTTTTTGCGCCCCATAACTGGTACAATGAGAAGCAGATGAAGTGCTTTGAGGAGTGAACAAGAGATGCTGAA